>CAYSOK010000093.1:0-6731 GCA_964432645.1 uncultured Bacteroidaceae bacterium
CATGTACCACGAACCGGTTAATCAATCTTCTTCGCCTTCTTACGCACAAAATTAAGTCCCACATACGCATTGATACTGCCAAACGTATCAATAAACGAAAAATGCTCCTTGCGATACGTATATGCGTGCGCCACCATATACACACCACCAAAATAATGCGTATTGTTCCAAATCAGCGAAACACGACCCAAAAAATCCAAGTTCATGTTGCTAATCTTAAACATCTTGTAAAACGGCTGCTTCTCCTGACTATCCTCCGACTTACCCGACGAAACAACCCCCTCACTATACGTCGTTATATCGTTGTGCTTAAAACCAATCGCCGGCGTAAGAGACACACACAAAAGCCAATTCTTCGCAAACACCCAATTGTACGCATACCCCACGTTCACACTGTAACTATAATATTGCAAATCACTCAACCGCAAATCACTCACCAATTCCGATGAAAGATCCGACGGAAGATCCGAGTAATCAAACGTCATATTGTGCTTGCTATACGTAAAACCCGCAATCAGCGAACCACAACTCCTCCGCTGCACCGTACTCTGCGAAAAAGCAGCAGGGTAGGAGAAATGCTTGTGATTAAAGATATAGTAAGAATTGATAGAAAACGTATGTATATTTATCCCCGAAAACGGAGTCCCCTCATACGACTTCTTCTCAAACCCCTCCACATTTCGAATGTAAAAATCATTACCCGTCTTACGCCACACCAAGTCCACACCAATCAGCGAACTATACACCGACAAGTCAAACTCCCGCCGAGCCTTACTCGTATTCCTGCTCTTACCCAAATCATACGTGTAACCCAGGAACAACCAACTCCACCCCACATAAGGACCCACCTTATTCGTGAAATCCGGCGAAAGACTAATGCTCTGATTGTTCTGCGTACTCTTCAACGTGAAGTGCTCATAGTTGCTCTTCTCCATCAACATAGCACAAAACTTATACTTATACGGCGTGATATACGTAGTATCAAAATCATCAAACGCCCGTATAAAACGAATCAACAAACTCCCCCTATGCTTAATCTCCTTACCGATACGCGAAATCACACTCCCCTGCGTCTCCGTCACACCCACAGAATCCGCACACCCCCCCAACGTATCCGCCACACAACACACAGAATCCCCCTCCGAAAACACACAATCCACCCCCTTCGCCGTAAAAGGAGTGGACAGCAACATGCACAATCCACAAACCGCTTGCAGAATGTATCTCATAACCTTCCCTTAGAGTTTTCCCAGAATCTTATCCATCACATAGTTCACCGAAGTAGCATGCACACTGTCACACGTACACGTGTTAATCTTCTGCAGATGCTCCACCACATTCCGAATCAACGGCAACTGCACCAACTCCGGGTTGGGCACCACAATCTCCTCACGCCCCCTATCCGTATGCAACGCAATCGGCTCATACGTGAACACCGAGAAGCAAATCTGCCCCTTATCCCCGATAATCTCAATACGGTCAACCTTCGCCGAATCGTACGACACAAAGCACCACGACCCCGAACCCGGCAAACCGTTCAAGAACTGAAAACACGCACTCACCGTATCCTCCGTCTCATACAATCCCCCCTTGTTGCTACTAAACCCCTTCGCCTCAATAATCGGGCCAAACAAATCCTGCAACAAATCAATCTGGTGCGGAGCCAAATCGTAGAAGTAACCACCCCCCGCAATATCACTCTGCACACGCCACGGAAGATTCTTCGCATTGTAATCCAAGTCGCGTGGCGGAACAGCAAAACGCACCTGAATGTTGATTACATTCCCCACGCTGCCGTTCCTCACCAACTCCTTCACCTTTTGGAAGTAAGGCAGGTATTTCCGATAGTAGGCCACAAAGCACGGAATACCCGTCTGTTCCGATATACGATTCACTCTACAGCAGTCCTCATAGTTCGCAGCCAACGGCTTCTCCACATACACCGGTTTGCCCATCTTCATCGAGAGAATGGCAAACGTCGCATGCGAAGAGGGTGGGGTAGCCACGTAGATAGCGTTCACATCCGGATCCTCGATCAAGTCAATCGGGTCCGTGTACCACTTCTCTATCTTGTGGCGCTTGGCATAGCTTTCCGCCTTGTGAGCGTCCCTACTCATCACCGCCACCACCTTGCTGCCCGGTACCATGTTGAACGCCGGACCGCTCTTCTTCTCGGTCACCTCACCGCATCCTATAAACCCCCATTTGATGGTCTTCAGGGGAGCTGCATCTTCCATCGTACTACTGTTTTAGATTCTTATTTAAGCCACTTGTCCAACCACCGGAAGAAGGTGCGCTGCCACAAGATTCCGTTCTGCGGCTTCAACACCCAGTGATTCTCGTCGGGGTAGAGCAGAAGCTCCGCCGGAATGCCACGCAAGGTGGCTGCATTGAAGGCACTCTCGCCCTGGCTGGAAAGTATTCGATAATCCTTTTCTCCGTGGATGCAGAGAATCGGAGCATCCCATTTGTCAACCGACAAGTGCGGAGAATCGGTGAAACTCTTGTTCGTCCGGTTCTCCTTGAGCCAGGGAGCACCTCCCAAGTCCCAATTGGCAAACCACATCTCCTCCGTCTCAACATACTGCTGTTGAGTGTTGTAGATACCGTCGTGCGCTATGAAACACTTAAAACGCTTGTCGTGATGCCCCGCCAGATAATACACCGAGAAACCACCGAAGCTGGCACCCACACACCCCAGTCGATCCTTGTCCACATAGGGCTCGCTGCAGAGGTCGTCAATCGCCGACAGATAGTCCTTCATGCACTGCCCCGTGTAATCCCCGCTAATCTCCTCCAGCCACTCCATGCCGAAACCCGGCAAACCGCGGCGGTTGGGAGCTATCACGATGTAGCCGTTGGCAGCCATAATCTGGAAGTTCCAACGAACACTCCAAAACTGACTCACAGGACTCTGCGGCCCCCCCTCGCAAAAGAGCAAGGTGGGATATTTCTTGTTGGCATCGAAGTGCGGCGGATAAATCACCCAGCACAACTCCTCCTTGCCGTCCGTCGTCTTCACCATACGCTCCTTCACCTCTCCCATGGTCAACTTGTCCAGGAAGTAAGCATTCTCGTGCGTCAGTTGTGTGACGGCGTTCTTTTTGTTCAGTTGAATGGTATAAATATCGTCCGGCGCACTGATGCTGTGACGCTTGGTATAGAGCGTCTTACCCGCCAAGGCGATGCCGTTGTAATCGTAGTCGCCTGTCGTCAGCGCCTTTACTTCGCCCTTCAGATTGGTAGAGTACACCATGCAGCGTGCCTTCCACACACCGCTAAAATACAGTGTCTTGCTGTCGGCACCCCAACAGAACTCCTCCACACTGCTCTCGAAAGACTCCGTCACATACCACTTCTTCCCCGTGGTCAAGTTGAGCACACACAGGCGATTGCGGTCACTCTCGTACCCCTCACGCTCCATGCTCTGCCAAGCGATATACTTGCCGTCGGGAGAGAAACGCGGGTTGACATCGTACCCCATGTTCTCATCCTTCTCGTTTTGGTTCACCGCCTGGTGCTGAAAAGAGGTCGTAGCATCCGTCTCCGGACGTTTGTACCCCGCACTCTTACACAGATTGCTTGTTGTACCGCTCTCTACATCATAGAGATAGATATCCGTATCGGTGCTCAGTGCATATTCTTTGCCCGTCAGTTTACGACAGGTGTACGCAATCTTGTTGCCCGCAGGGTTCCAGCACAACTGCTCCGTACCGCCAAACGGCAGGGTAGGGCACTCATACGGTTCCCCCTCCAGAAGATCCTTTTCCGAGGCGTCAATCACCCCGTTCTTTACTTCCGCCACAAACGGATGCGGAATCTCCTTCACGTAGTGATCCCAGTGCTTGTAATTCATATCGGTAATCACCATGCCCGTAGCCAACGGCAGATCCTCCTCCGGCTTCTGAATAGACGCATAAGTGGGCACCGAATGAATCAGAATCACCCGGCTCTCATCGGGAGAGAATAGGAAACCCTCCACCTCCTTCTCGCTCTTTGAAATCTGTTTTCTCTCGCTACCGTCAGCATTCATCTCCCACACCTGTCCTCCGCGCAGGAACGCTATCTTGGAACCCTTCTTGTACCACACCGGTTCCATCTCGTTCTCGCTGTCCGTGGTGAGCAACGTACTGCCCGTACCGTCCGCATTCATCACATGGACGGTGTGGTGACTCTTGTTCTGTTGCACACTGTAGTAGCTCACACCGTAGACAATCCGTTTGCCATCCGGTGAAACCTGAAACGACCCGATGCGTCCCATCGCCCAAAGAGCCTCCGGAGTCATCAAGTCGCTTTTAAGTTCGCACTGGTTTTTACCAATGACGGGAAGCTCTTTGTCTCCCCCGGCAGCCGCCACAGGGGTAGTGGCTGCCGAGGTAAACATAAGTGCTGCGGTTATCATAGCTTTTGTATGATTCATACGTAGTTTGTTATTTGTTTCTTTGTTGTTGCTGCATCTTCTGCTGCTCCTCCAACTGCTTCTGCATGGCCTCCAGGCGTGCTGCCAGTCCCGACATCTTGCGGTTGGGGTTGGACATGTTCTTGCGGTAGTTCTCCTCGAGCTTTGCCAACAACTTCTCATCGTTGGTAGAGGCACGTAAGTACCACATAGTCAAGATGGAGAAGAGACCGCTAATGAAGTAGTAGTAGCACAAACCCGAAGAATAATCGTTGAAGATGAAGAAGAACATAATCGGCATGAACAACATCATGTATTGCATCATCTTCATCTGATCTGCCTGTCCGCTCGCTGCCAACTGATCCTTCTGTTGACGCATGCTCCACCAGGAGTTCAGTATGTTGGTGACGGTGAACAACAAACAGAAGATGCTGATGTGGTCACCCAACCCCCAGATGTGTGTGTTCCAACGGATGACGTCATCGTATGCCGACAGGTCGTCTGCCCACAAGAAACTCTGTCCGCGCAACTCAATCGCGTTCGGCACAAAGTTGAACAGGGCAATCCAGATAGGCATTTGTATCAACATAGGCAGGCATCCGCCCATCGGGCTTACACCATATTTACTATATAGAGCCATGGTCTCCTGCTGTTTCTGCAGGGCATCCTCCTTGTTCGGATACTTCTTGTTGATCTCCTCCATCTTAGGACGCAGCACACGCATCTTGGCACTGCTCATATAACTCTTCTTGGTCGCCGGATACACAATGGCCTTCACAATCAGTGTGAGCAGCAAGATGACAATACCCATCGGCAATCCCCAAGAGGTGAGCCAGTCGAACAGATAGATGATGAAGAAGCGGTTGATGTATTTGAACAACGGCCATCCCAGATAGACCAAATCCTCCAAGTCCAAGTCTTTGTCGCCGGTGCTCAACTTGTTGGTCGCTTGCAACAGACGATACTTGTTGGGGCCGAAGTAGAGTTGCAACTGCGTAGCCTCCTTGCCCGTAGGGTCGAAGAAGGTCTCCGCCTGCGCCTGATAACTCTTCAGATAACCGCTGTTCTCCTGCTCCGGAGTGCTCTTCAGACGGGTATCCGTGAAGTCCTGGTGCGCAATCATCACTGCACTGAAGAACTGGTTCTTATACGCAATCCAGTCCACCGGCTCCTCCACCGTTTCCTCGTCCTCCTTGGTTTCGGACAGACGGTCGCTGCCATCCTCCTTCACCTTGTAGGTAAGCGCCGCATAGCGGTTTTCGAAAGAGAAACTCTTCTCCTGCTGACGTATGCGGTCCTCCCAGTTGATACTCATGCTCTTCACCTTCGGAGAGAAGAAACCGCTCAGACCGTGTGCCTGAATCGTCAGGTTGGTCATGTAGCTGTCCGCCAGCAAGCGATAACAAAAATCGATGTAACCGCCGTTGGCAGCGTTCAGTCGCATGGTCACGGTAGAATCCGTCACGTTCAGTGCCCGGAAGATGCAATCCTTCGTCAAGATGTTCTCCGTTTTGCCCTCGAAAGCAAAGTTCAGCGATGCATCCTGCGGCGTATAAAACGTCAGTTGCTCCGTCTTCTTTTGGTTTTGATACTCCTTCAGCGTAGCCGTAGTGATAACACCACCGCGCGTGTTCAGGGTGAGTGCCACGTGTTCGTTCTGCAGGACCACCTCCTGTTCGGTTCCGTGATAAGCCTCGTAGAACATTGCCGTAGAGTCGTTCAGGTGTTCCCGGCGTGTGTTCGCCTCCTGCAACTCCTTGTTAATCTGTTCCATTTCGACCTTCTGTCGCTCCACCACCGCTATGGAATCCCTTTCGCGCATGGCTTGAATCTCCTGCTCGCTGGGTTGGCTATACCACAGATAGACACCAAAGATGGCGGCTATCAGCACCCACATGGTTACTTGATTTTTGTCCATTTATATTCTTTATTTTTATTCTTTCGCTTGATTTGTACTATCGTTGGCAATCACTGCCTTAACGAAGGAAAGGAACAGAGGATGCGGATTCAGCACCGTGCTGCTGTACTCCGGATGGAACTGTACGCCCACGTACCATTTCTTGCCCGGAATCTCCAGTATCTCCACCAAGTCGGAGTCGGGGTTTACGCCCACGCACTTCATGCCCGCCTTGTTGTACATCTCGCGATAGGTGTTGTTGAACTCATAGCGATGACGATGTCTCTCGCGTATGTGGTCCGTACCGTAAGCCTGATAGCTTATGCTGTTCTTATCCAGTATGGTACAGTCGTAAGCACCCAATCGCATGGTTCCTCCCATGTTTGTTATATTCTTTTGCTCCTCCATGATGTCGATGACATTGTGCGGAGTCTT
>CAYSOK010000094.1:0-6666 GCA_964432645.1 uncultured Bacteroidaceae bacterium
ACACTGTGGATGGCTCTCTCGTTGTTGTTTACACAAATCCGAAACTTGAGTTACTTCATAAACGCACTCAACTCTTCCGGCGAATGAACAAACCGAGTGGCACCCTGTTCACGCAGAAAAGCCTCATCACGGAAGCCCCACGTAACCGACAAACACGGCATACCCGCATTGCGAGCCGTGAGCACATCCACATCCGAATCCCCCACATAAATGCACGAATCCAACGAAACGCCCAACTCCTTGACCGCAAGATTCACCATATCCGGAGCAGGTTTTTTGCCAATACCCGCAGCCTCATTCTCACCTTCCGCCACCTCAATCACACCCGGAAAGAACTGCTCACACAGATGCTTCACCACCGCATCCGCCTTGTTGCTCACCACCGCCATGCGGAAACCCGCCGCACGCAGCGACTCCAACGCCTCCGGAATGCCACGATACGGAACCGTTCTGTCCAAACAGTGCTCACTGTAATACGCCATGAAAGTAGCGAAAACCTCCTCTACCCTCTCCGCCGACACACCCGCCGGCACAGCACGTTCAATCAATTTACGCACCCCATTGCCCACAAAAGAGCGCACCCCCTCGAGAGAGTGCTCCGGAAAAGCATATTGACGCAACGCATAGTTTGTGGCATCCGTCAAATCCTGCAAAGTATCCAACAGCGTACCATCCAAGTCGAAAATAATCGTAGTGTACATTCTTCTCATTTACGTAATCTAATTAAAAATTGAGTGCAAAGTTAGTCATCTTTTGAGCAAATCGTCGCCTTTCCACAGAATTTATGCGCAAAAAAGTTGCAGAATAGCCAAAGAAGCACTAATTTTGCAAGCAAATTACATAAGTTTTTTACGAAACATCTAAAACAACAAGAGATTATGGACAATTCACTTTACAGATTCGGTCTCCCCAAGAATGAGCCGGTCGTATCTTATGCTCCGGGTACTCCGGAACGTGCAGCCCTGAAGGCTGAACTGGAACGCATCTCCAACGAGAAGATTGAGATTCCCGTAATTGTTGGCGGCAAGGAAATCTTCACCGGTGATACGGGTGAGGTGGTTATGCCACACGACCACAAGCATGTTCTGGCCACTTACCATAAGGCTGGTCCGGCAGAGGTACAAGCTGCCATCGATGCAGCCATGGCAGCACACCAGGCTTGGAGCGACCTTCCCTATATAGAGCGCGTAAGCATCATGCTGCGAATCGCAGAACTCATGGCCACCAAGTATCGCCACACGCTGAACGCAGCCACCATGTTGGGACAGAGCAAGACAGCCTTCCAGGCTGACATCGATACGGGTGAAATGATCGATTTCTTGCGTTTCTCCGCTCCATGTGCATGCCAGGTATATGCCGAGCAACCCCCTATCTCCGACAAGACAATGCTGAACCGTCAGGAGTATCGCGCACTGGAGGGTTTCGTATTCTCTCTGACTCCGTTCAACTTCACTTCCATCGCATGTAACCTGAATACGGCTCCCGCAGTGATGGGTAATGTAACGGTTTGGAAACCATCTACCACCTCTCTGCTGAGCAACTATCTATTGATGAAGATTTTCAAGGAAGCAGGTCTGCCGGACGGTGTCATCAACTTCGTTCCGGGTAAGGGTAGCGTCATCGGTAAGGTAGTGACCGAAAGCCCGAACCTGGCAGGTTTCCACTTCACCGGTTCCACCACCACCTTCAACACACTGCAACGCCAGATTGCACAGAACTTGGACATCTACAAGAACTATCCGAAGATTGTAGGAGAAACCGGCGGTAAGAACTTCATCTTCGCTCACAGCTCCGCATCTTCCACCATTCAGGAGTTGGCCATCGCCATCATCCGCGGTGCGTTCGAGTTCCAGGGACAGAAGTGCTCTGCAGGTAGCCGCGCCTACATCCCCGCATCTATTTGGCCTGCTGTAAAAGAAGCTATGGCAAAAGAGATTGCAACCATCAAGATGGGCGACCCGAAAAACTTCACCAACTTCATCGCTGCCGTAATCGACGAGACCTCTTTCGACAACATCCAGAGCTACATAGACTACGCTAAGGCAAGCAACGAGGCAGAAATCATCTTCGGCGGCAACTGCGACAAGAGCAAGGGATACTTCGTGGAGCCCACCGTAATCCTCACCACCAACCCCAAGTTCAAGACCATGGTAGAGGAAATCTTCGGTCCGGTAATCACCATCTATGTATATGAGGATGAGAAATATGAAGAGACCTTGGAGCTCTGCGACGGCACCAGCGCATACGGTCTCACCGGTTCCATCTTTGCCCGCGACCGCTACGCCATTCAGACAGCGTTCCACAAGTTGCGCTATGCAGCCGGCAACTTCTACATCAACGATAAACCCACCGGTGCCGTTATCGGCCAGCAGCCCTTCGGCGGCGCCCGCAACTCCGGTACCAACGACAAGGCCGGCTCCGTACTCAACCTGCTCCGCTGGGTTAGCCCACGCTGCATAAAGGAGACCTACTGTCCGCCCACCGCATACGGCTATCCGTTCATGGCAGAAGAATAATATAAAAAGAAGATATATATAAAAGAACAATATGGCAAAGAAAGCACTTTTGATGATTCTCGATGGATGGGGAATCGGAAAGCACAACAAGGGTGACGTGATTTTCAACACGCCGACCCCGTACATGGATTCACTGAACGCAAATTACCCCAACTCTCAGTTGCAGGCATCCGGCGAAAACGTTGGTCTGCCGGACGGACAGATGGGTAACTCCGAGGTGGGTCACTTGAACATAGGTGCAGGACGCATCGTATATCAGGACTTGGTGAAGATTAACCGCGCATGTGCCGACGGTAGCATCGCCAAGAATCCGGAGATTGTTTCCGCATACTCCTACGCAAAGGAGAACGGCAAGAACATCCACTTGATGGGTCTTACCTCCAACGGCGGTGTACACTCCTCTCTGGATCACCTGTTTACCCTGTGCGACTTGGCTAAACAATACGGAGTAGAAAACACCTTTATCCACTGTTTCATGGACGGTCGTGATACCGATCCGAAGAGTGGTAAGGGCTTCATAGAGCAACTCTCTGCACACTGCGCACAGAGCGCCGGCAAGATTGCCTCTATCGTGGGACGTTTCTACGCCATGGATCGTGACAAGCGTTGGGAGCGCGTGAAGGTGGCTTACGATTTGCTCGTAAAGGGCGAGGGCAAGCAGAGCACCGATATGGTGGCTGCCATGCAGGAGAGCTACGATGAGGGCGTGACCGATGAGTTCATCAAGCCTATCAACAACAGTTCCTTCGACGGTACCATCAAGGAGGGCGATGTAGTAATCTTCTTCAACTACCGTAACGACCGCGCCAAGGAGTTGACCATCGTGTTGACACAAGAGGATATGCCGGAGCAGGGCATGAACACCATCCCGGGCTTGCAGTACTACTGCATGACTCCGTACGATGCTAAGTTTACAGGTCTACACATCTTGTTCCCGAAAGAGAACGTGGAGAACACTCTGGCTGAGTATCTGAGCAACAAGGGATTGAAGCAGTTGCATACGGCAGAGACCGAGAAGTTTGCTCACGTAACCTTCTTCCTGAACGGTGGTCGCGAGGCTGCGTTCCCGGGTGAGGATCGTATCTTGGTACCTTCTCCAAAGGTAGCTACATACGACTTAAAGCCGGAGATGAGCGCTTACGAGGTGAAGGATAAGTTGGTGGAGGCTATCAAGGGCAATACCTACGACTTCATCGTGGTGAACTTTGCCAACGGCGATATGGTGGGTCACACCGGTGTTTACGAGGCTATCGAGAAGGCAGCTGTTGCCATCGACCAGTGCGTAAGCGAGGTGATTGAGGCAGCCAAGGCTGCTGACTACGAGGCTATCATCATTGCCGACCACGGTAATGCCGATAACGCCATCAACGAGGACGGTACTCCGAACACCGCTCACTCTCTGAACCCTGTTCCGTTCATCTACGTAACGACGAACAAGAACGCAAAGGTGAAGAACGGTGTATTGGCAGATGTTGCTCCTTCCATCCTGCACATCATGGGACTGGAACAGCCGAGCGACATGACCGGTAACAACCTCATCGAGGACTAAAAATATTCACCCCCGTCTTCCCTGCGGAGGACGGGGGCTTTATTCATATTATATATTAGTATTAACTTTAAAACTTAAAATCATGAGAAGGGAAGCCTTTAAAATGTTTTTGAAGCCGGGTTGCGAGGAGGAGTACAAGAAGCGCCACGCTGCACTCTGGCCGGAGATGAAGGAGTTGCTTCGCAACCAGGGAGTTCGTAATTATTCCATCTATTGGGATAAGGATACCAACATACTTTTTGCCTATCAAGAGGTAGAGGGTGACGCAGGTTCTCAGGACCTGGGTGACAACCCGTGGGTACAGAAGTGGTGGGCGTACATGGCGGATATCATGGACACCAATCCGGATAACTCCCCCATTTCCATTCCGTTGGACGAACGTTTCCACATGGATTAAACAAGAAGAGTTTCTGCTCAATAAGCCCATTCCCTCGGTGAGGGATGGGCTTTTTTTATGATATCAAGAGATTCACCACTGAATCTCTTCCACCCCGTGTTCTCTGAGATACTGATTCGCTTTACTAAAATGATTATTGCCAAAGAAACCGGCGTAGGCGGAGAGCGGTGACGGGTGAACCGATTGCAATACCAGATGCTTGGAGGTATCAATCACACTTCCTTTGCGAATGGCATTGCTTCCCCAAAGGATAAACACCAGGTGTTCCCGTTCCTGCGACAACTTGCGAATCACAGCGTCCGTAAATGTCTCCCAACCATGCTTCTGGTGACTACCTGCCTGATGCGCACGCACCGTGAGAGTAGCGTTGAGCAACAATATCCCCTGCTTCGCCCAACGCGTAAGATCTCCGTTTTCCGGCAGCGGCGTCCCCATATCGTTGTGAATCTCCTTGAAGATGTTCTGCAAAGACGGCGGAATGCGCACTCCGGGGTTTACCGAAAAGCACAAGCCATTGGCCTGTCCGGGACCATGATACGGATCTTGACCGATAATCACCACCTTTACCCGATCAAACGGACAAATCTCAAACGCATTGAAAATCTGCCGTCCCGGAGGATAACACGCCCCGGCAGCGTACTCGCGGTGTACAAAATCCGTGAGCTCCCGGAAGTAAGGTTTGTCAAACTCCTCCTGCAAATGTTTGCGCCAACTTTCCTCTATACGTACGTTCATAAACCGATAATGTCTTTTAAATGAACGCAAACTTACGCAAAATAATTGAATTAACCGTTCTTTTGACGGAAAATGTCGTCCTTTTTGTGTAATTTTGCAGTCGAGAAAAGATGAAAGAAATAAAGGATAAACAGAATAAACGAACAGACCTGCTCCAAGGAAACCTGTTCACCAAGATACTACTTTTTGCCATCCCCTTGGCTATCAGCAGTATGCTTCAGCAGCTCTTCAACTCTGCTGATGTGGCTATCGTAGGTAAATTTGCCGGACGCGAGGCGTTGGCGGCAGTAGGTAGCAACTCATCGGTTATCAACATGCTCATCAACTTGTTTGTGGGTATATCGGTGGGCGTCAACGTGATTGTGGCGAACTACATCGGTCAGCGCGACAAGACAGGCATCCGACGCACCATACACACCTCCATGTTGGTTTCGGTGGTGAGCGGTGTCCTCCTTATGTTTGTAGGTTTGGTATTGGCACGTCCCATTTTGGAGATGATGGCAGCCCCCGAGGATGTCATCGATTTGGCTTGTCTATACCTGCGCATCTACTTTGTGGGAGTGCCCTTCATGATGATTTACAACTTCGGTGCCGCCGTGCTGCGCAGCATGGGTGACACCAAGCGACCGCTGTATATCTTGTTGGTTTCCGGTGTTGTAAACACGCTTTTGAACGTGATGCTTGTGGTGGGTTTTCACATGAGTGTAGCGGGTGTAGCGATTGCCACGGTGGTATCTTATGTCATCAATGCGGGAGCAATTCTTTATTTCATGACACACGAGAGCGACCCTTATCGATTGGATATTCGCAGGTTGTATATCTCCAAGCCGGAATTGAAGAAGGTGCTTCAGATAGGACTTCCGGCGGGGTTGCAAGCCACGGTGTTCTCTGTTTCCAATGTGTTTGTACAGTCGGCAGTGAACAGTTACGGTTCGGCAGCCGTTGCGGGTTCGGCTACGGCGCAGAACGGGGAGTCGTACACGTATCTTGTGATGACGGCATTTGTGCAAGCTGCCGTCACCTTCACGGGACAGAACTATGGTGCCGGAAATATTGACCGATGCAAGAAGGTGTTCCGTCTGTGCATGTTGCTATCGTTCTTGTGTTGTGGTAGTCTCGGATGTTTGTTGGTATATTTCCGTTACGGAGTAATCTCCTTGTTTACCTCCGACCCGCAAGTGGCGTACTATGCTTCCATCCGTCTATGCCACGTACTGTTATTTCAGGTTCTTGCCTCATCGTATGAGATTAGCGGAGGTTGTCTGCGTGGTTTGGGGTATTCGCTCACTCCGGCAATACTCACCATTTTCGGAACTTGTGTATTGCGTTTGTTGTGGGTATTTACGGTAGACCCGTACTTCCACGCTTTCGACATTCTTATGACGGTATATCCGTTGTCCTGGATTGTCACCGGCAGTGCGGTACTGATTGCTTACGCTATACTTAGTAAGCGGGCGTATAGGAGTTGA
>CAYSOK010000095.1:0-6441 GCA_964432645.1 uncultured Bacteroidaceae bacterium
TCGCTCGTGGATGGAAACCTTAATATCCACAGTGTATGGACTGTGCCGTGGAACTTATCCCTTCCTTATTTTATCCCACTTCTCCTTGATATTCAGTTCCATGGGGTTCGGCTGCGGCTCCCATAGACGAGTGCCTTGCAAGGCGTCCGGCATGTATTGCTGAGGTACGTAGTGACCGGGGTAATCGTGCGGATACTTGTAGTCCAGTCCGTAACCCAAATCCTTCATCATCTTTGTCGGTGCATTGCGTAGGTGCATCGGTACGGGGAGATTGCCGGTCGTCTGTACCAGGGTGAGCGCTGAGTTGATGGCGTTGTACGCCGAATTACTCTTGGCCGATGTCGCCAGGTAAATGGTGGCCTCCGCCAACGGTATGCGACCCTCCGGCCATCCCAACTTGTTTACGGCATCGAATGCAGCGTTCGCCAAGAGTAGCGCGTTGGGATTTGCCAAACCAATATCTTCGGCCGCCGAAATCACCAGACGACGTGCTATGAAGGTGGGGTCTTCGCCTCCTTCAATCAATCGCGCCAACCAGTATATGGCACCGTCCGGATCGCTGCCACGTATGCTCTTGATGAAGGCCGAAATGATGTCGTAGTGCATCTCGCCGTTCTTGTCGTAAGCCATGGGGTTCTGTTGCAGACGGCGCGATACTAGCTCGTTGGTAATCACCACCTCATCGCCATTCTCCGCCTCTACAATCAGTTCCAATATATTGAGCAATTTGCGAGCATCCCCACCGCTATATTGCAGTATGGCATCCTTCTCACGCAATTCTATGCGACGCTCCTTCAGATAGATATCCGTGTCCAAGGCGCGCCGGATGAGTTCCAACAGGTCGCTCTCCTCCAGACTCTTGAGCACATACAGTTGGCAACGAGACAACAACGGACGTATCACCTCGAACGATGGGTTCTCGGTGGTGGCTCCAATCAGTGTCACCACGCCCTGTTCCACGGCTCCCAGGAGCGAGTCTTGCTGCGATTTGCTGAAGCGGTGTATCTCGTCGATGAAGAGGATGGGGGTGCCTACGGTGGCGAAGAGTGTGTTGTCCTTGGCCCGTTCAATCACCTCGCGCACCTCCTTGACGCCACTGGTCACGGCGCTCAGAGTGTAGAACGGCACTCCCAGTTGTGCTGCCACTATCTGCGCCAGGGTCGTCTTGCCCACTCCTGGAGGTCCCCAGAGGATAAACGATGAAACGTGCTTAGACTCAATCATCCGGCGCAGTACTGCGCCTTCGCCCACCAGGTGTTTCTGACCTATATATTCCTGCAAACAGGTGGGTCGCATTCTTTCTGCTAACGGTTTTGCCATATATTTTTCTTCTTTTCTTATGCAAAAATACAATTTTTTTGCGTAACTTCGTAGCCTAAAAGCAAAAGAAATGATTTCTGTTATAATACCTACGTATAATTATGTGTGTGTGGATTTGGTTACTGAGCTTCATAACCAGTTGGAGGAGAGTGGGGTAGCCTATGAGATATGGGTGGGGGACGATTGTTCTCCGAAGAGGGAAACGGTGGAGACGAACCGGGCGATTAATCGGCTTTCGCACACATCGCTGATTGAGGAGCGTGTGAACTACGGTAGGGCGGTGATTAGAAATCGTCTCATAGCGCGTTGTCGGTATGAGTATATCTTGTTGATGGATAGTGATGCCGGGGTGTGCAGCCCTACTTTTATTGCCGATTATTTGGCTGTTGCGGGGAAGGCTCCGGTGGTGATTGGTGGGTTGCGCAATGTGGCGGTGTGTCCGTCGCCTGCAGTGTCGTTGCGCTTTCGTTATGAGCGAGCTGCGGATAGGAAGCGTACGGTGGAGTTGCGTAGGAGGAATCCGTATCATTGGTTCAATACGTTTAATATCATGGTGGAGCGTGAGTTGTTGCAGTCGGTGGGGTTTGATCCGGCTTGCAAGGAGTATGGTCACGAGGATACGCTCTTGGGATTGGAATTTCGTAAGCGTGGTGTGGAGGTGCTTCACATAGACAATCCGTTGGTTCATTTGGGATTGGATCCGAATATCGTGTTTTTGGATAAGACGGAGATTGCGTTGCGGAGTCTCCACAATATGTCGTTGGAACGTCAGCAGAGTATTGCGATTTCGGCGTTGGCGTTGCGTTTGCGGCGTATAGGTCTGGGGGGAATTTGTAGTCTTTTTTTTCGTATTGGTGAGAGGGGGATGCGACGGAATCTTCTGGGGAATGCTCCGTCGATGTGGATTTTTCAGTTGTATAAATTGGGCTATTTCATGCAGTTGAAGTAAGGGAGACAAGCATTCAAAATTCCCCTATTACCACCTAAAAATGCGTAAATGTGCGGGAAATAACGGGGTTTAATGGATTTACTATGTCCGTTTTGTCAAAATATCGGTTATGTATCCTCCAAAAACCTTGTAATATTGCACCACTAATTTTTAACCTATCAAAAATATGTGTGCAATTAAATTCCAGAATCAACTCCTGGAGATTCAAAACGAACTGATGCGCTTCGCTATCAAACTGACATGCGACGCGGAGGAGGCCAACGACCTGCTCCAGGAGACCTTCCTTAAGGCGCTCGACAATGAGTCGAAATTCGCCGATGATACCAACTTCCGCGGGTGGATGTACACCATCATGCGTAATATTTTTATCAATAATTATCGCAGATATACGCGCGACCGTACCTATGTGGATCGTTCCGAAAATCAATACCAGATAAATACTCCGCGCGACCTCTGTAGCCGTGTTACCGAGGAGACTTACGACCTTAAGGAGATTCGTCGGGCTCTACACAGACTCCCTACGGAGTATCGCATACCTTTCTCCATGCATGTTGCCGGATTCAAATACCGTGAGATTGCCGATCGACTGGAACTGCCGTTGGGGACGGTGAAAAGTCGCATCTTCTTCACCCGACAACGGCTGCAGGTGCAACTGGTGGACTTCTTGTAGAACATTTTCACGCTCTCGTGTGTTATGGTTTTGTTTAATTCTTTTTTTAATGATTACGATATGAAACAGTTATTCTTGACACTCGCCTTCTTAGGTGGCTTCACCGCTGCCGTGGCACAAGAGACCGCTATCGATGTCGTGGAGGTGCCGGCATCTCGCTACAGTGTCTCTACGAACTCCTTCTGGTCTAATTGGTTTGTCTCTGTGGGTGGAGGGGCACAGGTGATCTATGGTACGCCCCGGGGGGATGCGTCTTTTGGAGACCGTATGACGCCTGCTTTGGCGCTCTCTGTGGGCAAGCAGTTCACGCCGGGTCTGGCGCTCCGTGTGGGGGCGAACGGCATCTGTAGCAAGCAGGTGTCGCATCATGAGACTTCTGACTTTCAGTATTTTAATCTCCATGCCGATGCGCTTTTTGATCTTTTGAACATGATTGGAGGGTATTATCCGGGCAGGGTGTATCATCTCATTCCTTATGTGGGTGCGGGGGCGTATCATGTGTTTGACTTGGATCATGGATGGGGGATGGGTTTCAACGGTGGATTCATCAATCGTTTCCAACTGGGACAGGCTTTCAGCATCGACCTGGAGCTTTCTATTGCCATGCTTAACAAGACGTTTGACAACGTAACGACACAGCGCCGTGGATTTGATAAACTTCTGGGTGCTACCGTCTCCTTAACCTACAATCTTCCCACACGTGGTTTCCGCAACACGCCGGATGTGGATGCACTTGTGGCGCTCACGGCGGCTCAGTCGGCGGCTTGTGCGCAGCAGTTGGCGGACTGTGAGGCGCAGAATGAGGCATTGGTGGGGCAGCTTCAGCAGGCTTTGAATGCTACGCCTCCTCCTCCTTCTCCGGGTAAGTCGTCGGGTAGACCTGTGGCTTATATGCCGGCTCAATCAATCTTTTTCAACCTTAATTCTGCGGAGATTGCTTCGCGCAAGGATCTTGTAAATCTTTCATCTATAGCGAAAATGGCGATGGAGAATCACTGGACGTTGGTGTTGAATGGCTATGCGGACAGTAATACGGGTTCGCCGGAGTACAATCGTCGTCTCAGTTTGGAGCGTGCGGAGACGGTTGCGGCGGAGTTGCAGAAGATGGGTGTGCCGCTCTCTCACATGGTGGTGAAGGGGGATGGTGGTGTGGATAAGTTGTCGCCTTATTCCTATAATCGTCGCGTGGTGATTACGTTGCAGCAGTAGTTTTCGTGGAATGTCCTCAAAAAACCGGCGCGTGGGTCATGCCGCATGGTAATTGGTTCGTGTATGTATTCTCCATTCGGTGTGTATCACGAACCGGTTTTTTGAGGCTTGCTGTTATTTGTTATACGTGTATCGAAACGTGCGATACCCCACAAGACGGTCGTAACGTTCGCTCGGTCGGCGCTGATATACCAATATACTGTATTCGTTTTCTGTCTGGAAGAAATCTCCCTCCGTGGGGGCTGTCTGACCTGCGGTGTCGCCGAAGGGGACGTATAGGTATTGGTAGTTGTAATAACCTTGCTTTAAGAGTAGGTCCGCCTGGTAATATCCTCCTTCGCGATTGTACTCCATCTTGTATTCCGGCAGAAGACGGTTCTGCGTGCAGCCACCTTGTATGTACACATCGCCTCCCGACAACTCCGGGACTATGAGGAAGAAGTGAAATACTACGTACTCACTCGTCGTGGCACTCTCACCGTCGTCGTTGCGTACGTAGAAAAGTCCGTTTTGATCCTCTGTGTAGACGTAGTTCTTGGATGCTTCTATGGGGAAAAGTACTGCGTGATAGTATGGGTCTATCCACTGTATCTCGTTGACTCCCATGGAAGTAACATGCACATCACGGAGCTCAAACTTATGAAACTCGTTTCCTGCCGGAAAGATGAGGTCGCGGCAGTGCTGAAAGACCAGTCCGTTGCCGTTCTGAAAGGTGGGCTTCGGATTGTAGACGGCGTTGTCCAGGCGTCGGTTCTGCATCACCACCATCTTGAGCTCCTGCTGTGGATTCATCACCGTCCATCCGGCGTATCCGATGTTGATGTCCATCTGTTGGTGGGAACGGTTGAAGTCGATGTCGGTGTTGGTGCTCATGCTCGCCATGACGCTCAGACGTGGTTCCACGATGCTGAAGCGGGCGGTGAGTAGGGGGGTGTCGGTGTCTTGACCGCTCTCGTCGTAGAACACTTCCACTTGGTAGTTGCCGGAGAGGCGCATGCGCATCTCTTCGTTGGGGAGGGTCAGGGTGTAGTGGGTATAGGGGGTGGTGGTGTTTTGTGAGAATTCGTAGTCTTCCAGGGGGCGATTGTTGAATCCCTCCATGTAGTCGCTCTCGAAGATTTCTTGTGAGGGGGTCCAGTCGGCGTTGCAGTGGGTGAGACGGTAGATGTAGCGGTGGTATTCCGGGGTCATATCGTCGAACTCAATGCGCAGATAATCAGCACTTCCTAGGGTGAGAATGGGGGCTAGGAGGGCATTGTTGTTGACGGTGAGTTGCAGCGTGCGTATGTGGTCGGACGATACTTCGCTGTGTTGCGCCTGCCCGTGTAGGGGGAGGAGCAGTAGAGCCATGATATATAGAAAAGTTCGTTTCATGCTGCGAATTTCGGAAAAAAGTTTGAATGGTGCAAGGAAATGCTACAAAAAAAGCATCCTACCCATCACGAGTAAGATGCCCCAATCAAAATGAAAAAACTTAGAAAAACTTGTATCTCTATTTTGTGAACTTCATACCAATCTGTATACCATTCACGTTTTTAAGCAGTGAGGTAACAGTAGAAATCTGGCTTGTTGTCGTGGAACTTGTCTTGCTGGCAAGTGTGTTCATGAAACTAAGCAGTTTCTTTGCGGTGAATGTAATCTGCAACTCGCTTCCGGAGAGTTTTACGTTGCCGGATGTGCTCACACCGGTCAGTGTAGAGGTCAGTGTGATGGTGGAACCGGAGATGGAGTATGTTCCGCTACCGGTGGTGGAACCATAGCTGCAGGTGAAGGTGCCATCGTTCTTGAAGGTGACGGTGGACTTTCCGGCTTTGAAGCCTATCTTGGTCATGGCTGTCAGCATCTTTTTCTCTACTTTGGGAGCGACAACGGTTCCTGCAACAGAGGTGATTACGTCTTCGGACTCAAAGGCTACGGCGGGTTCGCTGTAGGTCCATGTGCCTACCAGGCTGGACGCTGATACGGTGCTGGTACCAATCAGGTTTGTAATGAGTGATGATACGGTACTTGCCGTTGTGCTGCTTGATACGGCTGACGTTGCAACGTTCTTCAATACGCTGCTCAAACTTTGTGCGTTTGCTGCTTGATTTCCGCCCATGCAGAGGAGTGCGGCTACAAGCGTGTATTTGAATGTTTTCTTGTTCATCTTTTACCTTCTGTTTTTTTTCCTTTTACGGCTGCAAAGGTACGGTTTTTTGATTCTGTGGGCAAACATTTTAACAGAAAAGTTTGCTTGTTTCGGGAGTTTTTAGACGAATGCTTAATTTTTGGGGATGAATTCCGAAAGTTTCAG
>CAYSOK010000096.1:0-6410 GCA_964432645.1 uncultured Bacteroidaceae bacterium
CGGTGTTTCGTTCGGCGGATGCTTTCCGGGTGGAGCGTATCTGCTTGTGTGGCATCACGGCTACACCGCCGAATGTGGAGATTCATAAGACGGCGTTGGGGGCGGAGGATTCTGTCAACTGGACGTATTATAAGGATACACGCGAGGCTGTTGATAAGTTGAAGGAGGCGGGCTATACGGTGTTCGCTGTGGAACAGGTGGAGGGGAGCATCATGCTTCAGAACTTGCAACCGGATGCTTCGAAGAGGTATGCTATCGTGTTGGGCAACGAGGTGAAGGGTGTGCAGCAACAGGTGGTGGATATGTGTGACGGATGCATAGAGATACCTCAGTTTGGCACCAAGCATTCACTGAATGTTTCCGTGACGGGGGGTATTCTTATTTGGAAATTTGCGGAGTTGATAAAGTTGAAATAACTCTGTTTATAACTGTCCGTTTTCCACCATGCAGGCTACACGTTCTATCATGCGGTCATCGTTCTCGGGATCGTATTCTTTCTTTAGACTAGCGCCGAAGAACTTGGCGAAGGTTTGATAGAAGGTGGCTTTGAGGGGACCTATGAAGGCTCGCACCAGTTCATAACTGTTCTGGTGGCATTCGCGGTGGATGAGTTTTATGAGCAACTTGCCTTGTGAGAAGGTGAGTTGTTTCATGACGGGGGTATATTGTTTCTTTACGCCTTTTTCCACCTGCTGTATGTGTGCGTCTTTGGAACGTTTGTCGGGGAGTGTTTGTAGGTATTCGTAGGTTTCCTGCATCACTTGGTTGGCTTCCTTAGCTATGGGGAGTACTTTCTTGACGTTGTAGACAAGTTTGTTGTACTTCTGCATCTGCTTGGGGTTTTTGAACTTGAGGGGTGGATAGACGTATACGGTGGGGAGTATTATCATACGTATGGTGTCTCCTCCCTTGTCTACGGCGTATCCGAGTTGTACGTAGACGGGCATGGAGGGGAGTTGTTGATAATCCTTCTCCGTGATGAACTCATTGTCTCCTTTTTGTGCCTTTAGGGGGGCGGTTATGAGAAGGAGGAGCATCGCTATGATTATAGTCTTCTTCATGTAAGTTCCTTTCCGACTGCAAAAGTAGAAATAATATGTGGGATTCGTTTGTTTTTTCTTTTAATAATTCAAGAATTGCGTTGAAAACTTTAAAAAAGGGGGTTGATAAGGTTGAAAAAGGGTGTATCCACAGTGTAGGGACGCTTCGTGGATGTTCTCCCATCCGGATGGCGAATACACTGTGGATAATTATTTTTTTTCTAATGTATAGTAACCATGGTAGCCCCGAATCCGTATTCCAGGAAGGAGGCATCTTGGTAGGTGCAGGTCTTGTACTTGGATTTTAGTTCCTTGATGATGGCATTGCGAAGTACTCCTTCGCCTTTACCGTGGATGAAAACAATCTTTTGACCTTTCTTCTTGTGGTACTGCGCCATGGTTTCGTGGAAGGTTTTCAACTGTAGATTCAACATGTCACTGTTGGAAAGTCCGGCGGTGGAATCCAATAACTCGTGGATGTGCAGATCTACTTCTACTACATCGCTTTCCTTCTGTGCCTTGCGGGCTGGTTGGGTGTGAGGACGGTCGGCAGACTTCTTTTGCAGAAGGGCTTCTTTTATGTCATCGGCATTGATGAAGACTTGCTTGGCAACAACATCTTCTTTTATGATATCGTAGACGAGGGCGGGGTCTTCGAAGAAGTCGGAGTCCGTGAAGGTGTGCAATTTGTAGAACTTCACGGAGTCTATACGCAACTGTACGTTGACTGCCGGTTTCAACAAGAAGGTTTTCTCCTGTTTATAACCGAAGGCTTGTATCGCTACATGCTCCAATTCGTTGAGGCGACTGCGGTCAAACTCCTCCAGAAAAAGTTTGCTATTGGGTTCTACCGTCCCCTGAAAACGTACTCGCCAGTTGGCTCCCTCGGCACTCATGTAGCTGAAGGTGATGTAGTAGTTGCAGTCGTTCACTATATAGGTTTCGAACGTAGGATTGCTGCTCTTGATGTCCACCGGTACAAACGCCAGGAAGATGTTCAACTTATCTCCGTTCTTACGTTCCTCCGGCTGTGCACGGAAGGTGATGGGACGCTCGTCTATGTCCTCTTCCTCCTCTTCGACAACAGTTTTTGTTTTCGTATTATTGCTCTTGTTGAGGCCCAGAGTATTCACCTTGGCTATATTGTAATCGTTGGTCTCCACCGCCACCACCTCACGGATGTTCATGGGGATTTGGAAACCATCCTCATCCTCTACCAAGACGATGTCTTTTCCTTGAAAGCCGGCTACCTTGCCGCCACCTACTTCGCTCAAAAAGCGAACGGTATCTCCTATTTTCATTGCTATTAAAATTTTAGTCGTTTAAATTCTTGTTCAAAATTTGGAGTCAACACGCCACGATACATCATGGAACGTATCTCGGCTATGGTGTGAAACTTACCTCCGTCGAGTTCGTCGCTGGGGTGTATCTCTCCGTCGTACACAGTGCGGTAGGCAAACACCAATTCACGTTCGCGGTCGGACTCAAACACGTAGTGGGTTAGGAGTTCCGGTTCATACTTGGTGATGCCCAGTTCCTCTTGCACCTCTCGGCGGAGTGCCATCTCAACACTCTCGCCCAGTGCCACGTGGCCGCCTACTGCCGTGTCCCACTTGCCCGGCTGTATGTCTTTCCATTGTGGTCGCTTCTGTAGATAAAGTTCTCCACGGGAGTTGAAAACGTGTAGATGCACCACCGGATGCAACTTCATGCTGCCTCCGTGGCACTCTCCGCGTGTGGCGGCGTCTATGATGTGTCCCTCTTCGTCTACAATCGGGAACATCTCTTGGTTGTTGTCCTGTGTCATATTCTTTGGGTTTTATGGGATAAGCAGTGAGGAATCTCCGTAGCTCAGGAAGCGGAAATCGTGTCCCAATGCATAATCGTATATCTTTCTCCAATCGCCCTTTACGAAGGCAGATACCAATAGGAGCAGGGTGCTCTTGGGTTGATGAAAGTTGGTGACCATGCGCTTCACTATATGGTAGGTGTAGCCGGGGGCTATGATGATTTGAGTGCCGGTGTGAAGGGCATTCAGACCGTTACGTTCTAGATAGTTGAGTATCTCTTGCAGGGCTTCTACGGTAGAGAGGTTTCCTTCGTATTCGTAGGGCATCCACTGCGGTACCGAGAGCTCGTGTTCTGTGGCATCGGGGTGTTCGTGAAGGATGACACCTATATAATATAGACTCTCCAGAGTACGTACGCTGGTGGTTCCCACAGCCGTGCAAGCACCTCCGTAGGCTATCAACTTCTCTAGGATGCGCTTGGGCACGCAGATGTACTCCGTGTGCATTTCGTGTCCCGCTATCTCCTTGCTCTTTACCGGTTTAAAGGTGCCGGCACCTACGTGCAGTGTCACCTCTTCGCGTTCTATCCCCTTGGCATCTATCGCCGCTAGAACACGTTCCGTGAAGTGCAGTCCGGCGGTGGGGGCAGCCACGCTTCCCTTTATCTTGGAGTAGACGGTTTGGTAGGTTTCCTTGTCGCTCTCCTCGGTTGCGCGGTTTAGATAGGGCGGGATGGGGAGTTCGCCGATGGCATCGAGCACTTCGGCAAAGGTGATGGTGGGGTCGTTCCACTCAAAGGTCACCAGGAATCCGGTGGCGTGGTTTTCACCTCTTTCGGCGGTGAGAGTCACCTCCTTATCGCCTACCTGTATGGTGCGGGAGAGTTTGCCCTCTTTCCATTTTTTGAGATTGCCCACCAGACATACCCACGTGCAGCGCTCGGTTTGGGTGAACATCACGGCGTAGTCGTTGGGGGCGTAAGGCTCCAGACAGAACACCTCTATTAGGGCACCCGTCTCTTTGCGAAAGTGCAGACGGGCTTGTATCACCTTGGTGTTGTTGAAAATCATCAACGTATGCTCCGGCAGATAGTCGGGTAGCGAGGTGAAGTGTGACTCCAAAACCTCCCCACTGCGATACACCAAGAGTTTGGAACCGTCGCGTCCCGGTAGTGGATATTTGGCGATTCGCTCATCGGGCAACGGGTAGTCGTAGTCACTTATTTCTATATGTTTTGTTTCTTCTATCATGATTCTCTGTATATGTGCGAACGGTCATGTTCGCCGTTTACGCGTGCAAAGATACGAAAAACCGAATATTTGTAGCACTATTTTTTGTGATTCTTTCCCATAAGGGTCCATTCCTTGACCCAGCGGAGGATGGGGGTGCCGTCTTCGGCAAACTCCATGGGCAACCACACGTGGCGAGAGTAGGCGAGATGTTCGGGGTTCCAAATGTCTGCCATATAGATGTAGGTGCCTGTTTTTTCCTCCTTATATATATATGTACCTTGTGTGCCGAAACTCTTCTTGGCGCCTTCGCCGGTGAAGGGGGAAGCAACTTGTGTCCAGGGTCCCCACAGCGAGGTGGCGGTGAACATGCGTGCTTCGTTGGGTGCCCAGCCGGTGCATCCGCTGCAGATGAGCCAATACTTACCGTTGCGATGGAGCAGGGTGGGAGCTTCGTTTTGTCCGCCGGCGGCTATACGGATGTACTTGCCGGTGTATCCCAGATAGTCATCGGTGAGTTCATGGAGCATGAGGGTGAGGTTTTCTTCGGACGAGGTGATGTGATAGGCTTTTCCATCTTCATCTATATAGACCGTCATGTCGCGACTCATCTGTCCGCCGTTGAAATCGCGCTTGGTATAGAGACCTTTCTCCACAGCCGTGCGCCACTCCGGTGTCCACCAATCGGGGGTGTCTTCTTCTTTTAGACGGAGGGCTTGTGCCACATCTTCGCTCGTAAAGTTGGCGGGCCATATTCCGGCATTGGGGCGGAGGGAGCGGATGTAGGTGAAGGGACCGGTGGGGGTATCGCTCACGGCAAAGCCCACTCGTGCTGCTTCGTATCCTCGGTGTTTGAGTTCCAGATGGAAAAGCATCACAAACTTCTTGGTCTTTTTGTTGTATACCACTTTGGGGCGTTCCATGATGCATCCTTTCTCTATATCATCTCCTTGGGTGTGGGTCACGGCGAGTGCCACACCGCGGTCGGTCCAGTTCATGAGGTCTTTGGAGGAGAACACCTCTACCCCCGCTTCGGTGGTGAAGCCTCGTACCGGACGGTTTTCGCCGTACCAATAGTAGGTACCTTTGTATTTTAAGATGTTGCCACCGTGGGCGTTGATGTGGGTGTTATTGTTGTCGAGCCACTCTTCTCCCGGGGTGAAACTCGTGTACTTCTGTGCTTGAATGCAGGGGGATGCCATGCCGGCGAGAACCATTAAACCTGCCAAAATCTTTTTTCTAAGGGTAAAAATCATATAACTGTACTGTTTTATTTGAGTTGCAAACTTACGGAAAAAGTGCGAACAATTGCATTTTAGGGTAAAGAAAAAAAGTTAAAAGGTTGTTTATTCGCCAAGAAAGATGTTACTTTGCAGGTGGAATTATAGAAACCGTTTAAATATGAAGTACAATAAAAAGATAATAGCTGTCATGGTGGCAGCATGCGTTGTGGTGATTTTGCTGTGTGGTGGCATGGCTTATCTATATAAGAATCTCGAAGCCCAGAAGGTGGAAAACGAGGAGATGAAGCAGTTGGCGGAGATGGATAAACTGGAGATGGAGGATGAGTATGCCAACTTTGCCAACCAGTACAACGAGTTGAAGAAGCAGATAGCCAACGATTCCATAGTGAAGCAGTTGGAGCAGGAGCAGCAGCGCACGCAGGATCTCTTGGCGGAGTTGAAGCGTGTGAAGAGTAGCGATGCGGCAGAGATTGCACGACTCAAGAAAGAGTTGAAGCAGGTGCGTGAGGTGATGCGTGGCTACATACTCCAGATAGATTCTTTGAACCGTTTGAATCAGGCGTTGGAGAAGGAGAATCGTGAGGTGAAGCAGCAGTATGACCAGGCGACGCAGCAGATTTCCAACTTGAGTACCGAGAAGCAGTCGCTCTCCGAGAAGGTGGCGATAGCTGCGCAGCTCGATGCCACGGGCATCTCTCTGCAGGCTCGCAACAAAAAGGGTAAGGCGGCCAAGAAGATAAAGGATGTGGTGAAGATGGTGGTCAACTTCACGATTACCAAGAACATCACGGCACAAACGGGTAATAAGACGATTTATGTTCGTATCACCAAACCCAACAACGAGACGTTGACCAACGGTGGTACCTTTAACTATGAGAACAAGACGTTGGAGTATTCCATCAAGAAGATGATAGAATATACAGGTGAGGAGCAGTCCGTCACCGTTTATTGGGATGTCACGGAATTTCTTTCCGCCGGTACATATCATGTTTACATCTTTGCCGATGGCAGCATGATAGGTTCCTCATCCGTGGTGTTGGAGTAGAATAGAATATTTACTCAAGTTTCGGATTTGTGAAAACAACTACGAGAGAGCCATCCACAGTG
>CAYSOK010000097.1:0-6386 GCA_964432645.1 uncultured Bacteroidaceae bacterium
AAAATCTATCACACTCCTTTAACAATACCAATTCAAAATGGTCTCGTACAACTCTTGCTGACCGCTGGTTTGCTTCGGCTCACCATTCTCCTTGGCATACGCGTAAATATCCTCCAACGACAATTTGCCCTCTTCGAACTCCTTACCCTTGCCCGAATCAAAGGATGCGTAACGCTCCTTTACCATGCCCGGCAGCGGAGATTCCGTCAGTACCGCAGCTGCACTCTCCAACGCACGTGCCATGGCATCCATACCACTGATGTGCGCTATGATGATGTCCTCCAAATTCGTGGAGTTGCGACGCGTCTTGGCATCAAAGTTGGTACCACCCAGACCCAAACCACCGTTGCGGATAATCTGCATCATCGCCTGCGTCAACTCGTAATTGTCAATCGGGAACTGATCCGTGTCCCAACCGTTCTGATAATCACCACGGTTGGCATCAATAGAACCCAACATACCGGCATCTACGGCACAAGCCAATTCGTGCTCAAAGGTGTGACCTGCCAGTGTGGCGTGGTTCACCTCAATGTTTACCTTAAAGTCCTTCTCCAATCCGTTGGCGCGTAAGAAACCGATAACCGTCTCCGTATCCACATCGTACTGATGCTTACTCGGTTCCATGGGCTTCGGTTCAATCAAGAAATTGCCCTTGAAACCCTTGCTGCGTGCATAGTCACGCGCCTTGGTGAGCATGGTCGCCATGTGCGCCTTCTCACGCTTCATATCGGTGTTCAGCAGACTCATGTAGCCTTCGCGTCCACCCCAAAATACATAGTTGGAGGCACCTAGTTCGATACCTGCATCGATGGCATTCTTAATCTGTACGCATGCGCGAGCCACGACATCGAAGTCGGGGTTGGTGGATGCTCCGTTCATGTAACGCTTGTGACCGAACACATTGGCGGTAGACCACAGCAACTTAATGCCGGTCTGGGACATCTTCTCCTTGAGGTATGCCACGATGCCCTTCATGTTTGCCTCGTACTCCTCGATGCTATCGCCCTCGCCAATGAGGTCTACATCGTGGAAGCAGAAGAACTCAATGCCCAGCTTCTGCATGATTTCGAAGCCTGCGTCAGCCTTGTTCTTAGCAATCTCCAGGGCGTTTGCTCCGGTGTTCCAAGGGAAACTCTTGGTTCCGCCGCCGAACTGGTCACCGCCTTCGGCGCAGAGGGTGTGCCACCATGCCATGGCGAAGCGCAACCATTCCTTCATGGGTTTGCCGAGAACGATTTTGTCGGCATCGTAGTAGTGGAAAGCCATAGGATTGGTGCTTTGCTTTCCCTCAAACTTGATTTTCTGAATGTTTGGAAAATACTCTTTCATTGTTGTTTATTTATAAGTTAATACTATTTTCTTATTTCGCTTGTGGATATTTCGCTCGAGGGTGTTTTCTTCGTGGCCGACTCCAATATCTCCTTCCACCTCTCATAAGCATCCCGATACTCTATTGTATGCTTGATGTCCGGTTGAATCACATCTATTTTTTGCAACGTCGCAAACGCCTCGTCCGCATTCGCATATATTCCGGCACCTATTCCCGCACCCTTGGCAGCACCCGCGGCACCATCCGTCTCGTACAACTCAATCGACGTATCCGCCGTGCCTGCAAGCGTCTCCAAGAACACCGGACTCAAGAACATGTTCGCCTTGCCTGCCTTGATGGTTCCCAGGTTCATACCCATCTGCTGCATAATCTCCATGCCGTAGACGAAACTGAACACTATACCCTCCTGCGCCGCACGCATGATGTGATGACGGCTGTGACGGTTGAAGTTCAATCCGTGGATAGAAGCACCGATGTCCGCATTCTCCAATATCCGTTCCGCACCGTTGCCAAACGGGATGATACACAGCCCATCGCTTCCTATTGACACCTCCGCCGCCAAGCGATTCATCTCGGCGTAAGAGGTACCCTCCGGCGCAATCGTACGTTTCACCCACGCATTGAGAATGCCGGTGCCGTTGATGCAGAGAAGTACACCCAAACGTGTGTGCTCCGGCGTGTGATTCACATGCGCAAAGGTGTTGACACGACTCAACGGGTCGTAATTCACCTTGTTCAATACACCATATACCACTCCCGAAGTACCTCCCGTAGCCGCCACCTCGCCCGGACGCATTACATTGAGCGACAGAGCGTTGTTCGGTTGGTCACCTGCACGATAGGAGATAGGCGTTCCCGCAGCCAATCCCAACTCCTCCGCCACGGTAGAACACACCGCCGATGCCACGGAAAAGGTCGGAACCACCGGAGCGATTATCGACTCCGAAAAGCCGAAATACTCCAATACATCCCTGCTGATGCGGTTCTCCGCAAAGTCCCAAAAGATGCCCTCGGACAGTCCGGAGAGCGTCGTGTTACGCACCCCACCGCTCAACCGCATCGCTATGTAGTCACCCGGCAGCATGATGGTATCAATCTTCTCGAAAAGTTCCGGTTCGTTCTCCTTCACCCACGCCAATTTCGCCGCCGTGAAGTTGCCCGGAGAGTTGAGCAGATGCGTCAGACAGCGCTCCGCCCCAATGGCCTCGTATGCCGCACGACCATAAGGCACCGCACGTCCGTCGCACCAGATGATGCTCGGTCGCAGAGCCTTTCCCTCTCGGTCCACACACACCAATCCATGCATCTGATAGCTGATGCCAATCGCCTGCACCGCCTCCCCCTTGCATCCGGCGAGGGAGAGCACCTTGCGAGTAGCGAGTTTCAGGTTGTCCCACCACATCTCGGGATCCTGCTCCGCCCATCCGTTCTTGATGGACAAGATAGGCGCCTCTGCTTCCGGATAGAAGGCCGAAGCCGCACAGCGTCCGGTGGCTATCTCCACGAGAGATGCCTTGACCGAAGAGGTGCCTATATCGTAACCTAACACATACATATCTATTTCTATTTTAGGGATTTATTATAAAGTACACGGTCGAATTTGTAGTAACGGGCAGCCCGGTGAGCCACCCCCTCCTGGCGTTCCTCGAGGGGTACCACATAGGGCATTTTTGCTACAGATTTGTGGAAGTTGCGTATGTCGTATTCGCGGTTGAACACCACCTGATACAGTGTGCGCAGTTGTGCCATGGTAAACTTCCCGGGCAGCAGTCGGAACAGTATATCGGTGCGCAGGGTGGCCATGTTGCGGATGTATTGCAGAGCCACGCGAAGGATTTTGTTGTGATCGAAGGCTAGGTTGCCCACACTCTCCACGGGAATCCAACAAGCCTCGTATCGATTGCTCAGTTTACGATGTTTTCGTTGTATCTTCAGTAAGGTAGTGTAGGCAACCGTCACCACTCGATCCACTTGAGTTTCCAGGCTGTAGAAGTGGGTGAGCCACTTAACATCCTTAGGGTCTTTCATTCGATTGGGGGAGCCGAAGGCTTGGAACTGATGCAGGGATACGTTTTTGAGTCCCGTCATCTCCTCCACCACGCGTGCTGCGGCATCGTCGAGCTCTTCGCCGATGTAGAGCAAGCTTCCGGGGAGTTTGTAGGACACCTCGTTAGCATTGTCCCCGTCATCGGTTCTGCGGACGAGTAGTACGCAGAGCTGTTGCCCGTCGAATCCCACCAACACGCAGTCGACGGAGATATGTGGGTCGGAGATATGTTCTCCGGTATTTGCACCGTTTGTTGCCATATTATTTATCGTTTTTGCGATGCAAATGTATAGAAAACAGCCTATTCCAACAAATTTTTTTGGCAGTAATTTTTCATGGTTTTTGTGTGTTGTACAATAAGTAAACCTCCTTGTTTCCGTCTGTCCTTGCCTTTAAATAAAGGAAAAGACGGAAACAAGGAGGTTTCCGGTTTATATCGTAATATTTACAATAAGTCCATTCGCGGATGGGGGAGACATCCGCGAGTGAACGTTTTAGAACGAGAACTTTACATCCACTCCCACCTGCAAGGGTTTGCCATACTGTGCAAAACGTCTTGTGGTTCCCGTGATGGAACTCTCGAAACCAAACGTATCGTAATGACTGTTCGTCAGGTTCTTTCCCCACAACTCCACGGTCGCAACATGCTTCCATTCAACCCCCGCGTGCGCACCCAGAGTGATGTAAAAATCCTGTCCCCAATCATTCAACTCCGTCCAATACACCTTGCCTGCACCCGTGGCATTCGCACCACAGAAAATGCGCGTCACACAGCCTCTCTCCAGCGGGCGAGAAAACTCCCATCCGATGCTCGCCGTGTGCTCCGGCACAAATGGAGTACGCTTCCCTTTATACGAAATCTCCTCCGTATGCGTCCCCTCGGAATCCGTCACCGAAACCGAGTCCGTGTACTCCCTAAACGTGGCATGCGTGTAACCGTAACTTGCTGTCAATGTGGAGTACAGTGCGGGAATCACCCACTGTCCGCTCAACTCCACACCGTAGCTCTCACCACGACCCGCATTTGCCATAGCTCGACCGTATCCCGTGTTGCCTGCAAACTTCGCCACCTGCTGATTCTCTATATCCATATAAAACAGCGCAATATCTCCCTGTAAACGATGATTGGGATGCGCAAAGTGTGCCCCCACCTCATAGTTCCAACTGTACTCCGGTTTGTAGGTAATCACCGAAGACACATCCGTAGAGAGTGTCTCTCCGTCGGGAATATTCTCTCCCATTCCCTTAATCATGCTCACCACACGCGCCGGCATGGCAGGGTTTTCCGCAGCAAACTTATCCACCGCGTCCGGATACGCCGCTTTGATATCGCTCATCATCTGTTGACGCAAGGCATAACTGATGATGTCGGAAAACATCTGTATGTTGTAACCGCCCGAACGGTATCCCTTGGACACGGTAGCATAGAGATTGGTGCGCGGCGTCAGGTCGTACTGCACCGCCAGTTTCGGCAGCAACTGCGTGTAATTCTTGTGGATATCCCCCGTGTACCACACACTGCTGTTGGCATCCACCGGAATGGTGGCGTGCATGCTGTTCATGGTCATGGAGAGTCGAGAGGCCACATCGCATCCCGTGTTGTAACGAATGGATAGGCGCTGCAGTTCCGCACGCAGTCCTACGGTGAAGGAGAGTCCGCGCGTGAGCACATCCTTGAAGGTGGATTGATGAAATATCGCATAGTCCGTGGTCGGTGTGTCGAAACTTCCCGGTACTGCCAGCTGTGTGTCGTTGAAAGTAAAATTCATGTTCATCATGCTCGCTACCGATGCCGGAATCACGGAGCTTAGGTTGCTGTTGACGGTGCTTTCGAGCATTGCCACTCCATCGCTTTCAAAGTACACGGGGGCGTTGGTGTGGAGCCATTGTCGGGAGAAGAAGAGTCCCGTGGAACCCAGCCAATGGCGGGTGTCTCGGTGTTTCCACACCAGTTCCTCGGTCAGCGTATTGCTGCGTTGTCGGTCGGTGAGCGTGAAGTAGTCGCCCGGCAGGCAGTCCTGGTCGAACTGCATCTTGTCTGTGAGATGTTGGTATCCGGTGATGGAGGTGAAAACACCTTTGTCTGTTTCATAGACAAAGCGTAGACTTCCGGTGAAGAGGTTGCGGCGATATCCGCTGTATCGATTGTTGTTGATGTGTCCTTTGAGGGAGTCCATATCCTCTGTAGTAGAGGCTTTCGCTACGCCCGCGTAGTAATAGGGATAGGCACTTTCGTCGGTGTATTGATAGCGCAGGTTCAAGTCCGTCATCAGTTGTGGAGTGAGCATGCCCACCACGCGCAACTTCCCTCCGGCACTCTCGCTCCGGTCTTGCCGGTTGTTGCGATAGGTGTTGCGGTACATACCTCGTTTGTTCTCGTAGAATCCTCCGAAGGAGAAGCCCCAGCGGTCGTTCCATCGTTGGTGATGTGAGAATTCCACCCGTCCTTTATTGTCTTTGTTAGAGCCGGAGAAGTGGACGTCGGTTCCTTGGTAAGTGAGTGGATTTTTGGTGTACAAGCACACCAGTCCGCCCATAGTGTTGCTGCCATAGAGCGTACCCTGAGGACCGCGGAGCACATCCACTCGTTCTATATCGAGCAAGTCCAAGTCGTATCCGCTTTTTTCCACCATGGGTGCGTGGTCCACGTAGAGTCCCACGGCAGGAGAGTTGATGCGCGATCCCACGCCGCGTATGTAGACAGCCCCCGTGAGGTGAGAACCGTAATCTGGCATAAAGAAGTTGGGTACGTATCCCGAGAGTTCTTTGAGTGAGGTGGAGTGTGTATTTTGCAGGTCGATGTCGCTCATTCCGGTTGCAGCCACGGACTGTTCGCGTAGGCGTCCCCACTGTTTGGGTTGTGCTATCACGCGTACTTCGTCAATATCCATCACGCGCAGAGTGTCGAGATCGGTTGCGTATGTGGGTTGTATAGCACTCAAAAAGAGGTATATAACTCCTCCCTTTACTAAGATTTTTTTCATCCTTTTTCCTTTGATTACGATTACA
>CAYSOK010000098.1:0-6323 GCA_964432645.1 uncultured Bacteroidaceae bacterium
ATGATACCGCTGATGGTCGTTGCCTTGGTGTCGCCCGGAATCACAATCATGTCCAGACCTACGGAACAAACGCACGTCATCGCTTCCAACTTCTCCAGCGTCAGCGCACCGGCGTTTACCGCATCAATCATACCCTGATCTTCGCTCACCGGGATGAAGGCTCCGCTCAGTCCACCCACATAAGAAGAGGCCATGACGCCACCCTTCTTCACCTGGTCGTTCAGCAGTGCCAGTGCAGCCGTGGTACCCGGAGCACCCGCACGTTCCAGTCCTATCTCTTGAAGTATATCTGCCACGCTGTCTCCGATAGCGGGAGTAGGAGCGAGGGATAAGTCGATGATACCAAACGGAATACCCAGTCTGCGAGAAGCCTCCTGAGCCACCAACTGACCCACACGAGTAATCTTGAATGCCGTCTTCTTGATGGTTTCGCACAGCACCTCGAAGCTCTCTCCGTGGATGTTTTCCAGTACATGTTTCACCACGCCCGGACCGCTAACGCCCACATTGATGATGGCATCTGCCTCCGTCACACCGTGGAACGCACCCGCCATGAAGGGGTTGTCGTCGGGGGCGTTGCACAGCACCACCAACTTGGCGCAACCCAGGGAGTCGTTCTCTTTGGTTCTTTCCGCTGTCTCCTTGACAATCTCACCCATCAGTCGCACGGCATCCATGTTGATACCGGTCTTGGTGGAGCCCACATTGATGCTGCTACAGATGCGTTCTGTCACAGCCATTGCCTCGGGGATGGAGCGGATGAGGAGTTCATCGCTCGGGGTCATTCCCTTGGAAACCAGTGCCGAGTAACCACCCAGGAAGTTCACGCCTACCTCTTTGGCGGCCTTGTCCAGGGTGCGTGCTATCTGCACGTAGTCGGCGGTGGTCTTGCAGGCTGCACCTCCTACGAGTGAGATGGGGGTTATGGAGATACGTTTGTTTACGATGGGAATACCGTAGTCTTGTGAAATCTCCTCGCCCGTCTTCACCAAATCCTTGGCTAGAGTTGTAATCTTGCGATAAATCTTCTCGCACACTGCATCTACGCTGTTGTCGGCGCAGTCCAGTAAGTTAATGCCCAACGTGATGGTTCTAACATCGAGGTTTTCTTGCTCGATCATCTGGTTGGTTTCTGCAACTTCATAGATATTAATCATAGCCGTTCTCTTTTAGTTGTTATCCTTATACCTTATTATATATATGTACCTAATCTTCGTTTTCCTTACGAATCTCCTCGTCCACGGTCTGTATCTTCTGGCGCAGCAGAGCAAGCTCTTCCTTCTGCTTCTCCATCTTCTTCACCATTTGATCCACCAGACTGTTGCCCTTCTTACTGTTGGAAGTAAGGAAGTTGAGGTTGTTTTCGTAGGTCTTCACCTCCGCAGCCAACTTCTCGTAAGCCTTCTGCAAACGATTGCGCTCGCCGACAAGAGCATTGCCTCCTGCCTCTACCGCATTCTTCACGGAATTCTTGAAGTTGTTCATGCGACGGTTCTTACGGTTCATGTTCAGTGCCCCGTAAATCTTGTCCGTCAGGCTGTGATAGGTCTCATAGAGCGCATCCTTCTCCTTGAACGGCACGTGACCGATAGCGTTCCACTCCTCCTGTAACTCCTTCACCTTGGCTTGTATGTCTTCTGCCTTCTCCTCAACCAACTGTTGCAGTTGTTCCAGGATAGCACGTTTCTTCTTCAGGTTCTCACGCTCCTCGCTGTGAACTCCGCCCTGCACCTTCTTACGGTTATCAAAGAAGGTATCGCAAGCCGAGATGAAGCGTTTCCACACCACATCGCTCTGTTTACGAGCCACCGGACCGATAGCCTTCCACTCCTCCTTCAACTTTGTGAGGGCATCCGCCGTAGCCTTCCAGTCGGTGCTGTCCTTCAGTGCCTCCGCCTTTTCGCAGAGCGCCTCTTTCTTAGCCAGATTGTCGGCGTATTTACCGCGAATCTCCTTGAAGTACTCCGTCTTCGCCGTGAAGAACTCATCGCACGCTGCACGGAAACGCTCAAAAATCTTCGTGTTCATCTTCTGTGGAGCAAAACCAATCTTCTTCCACTGGCTCTGCAATTCCAACACCTTCTGTGTCACCTCGTTCCATGCCTGCATGCTCTCCGGTTTCTCGCTGTTCAGCTCTTCCATAGCCTCGCACAGTGCGGTCTTCTCCTGCAAGTTGCTCTCCTCCTTCGCCTTAATCTCGTCGAAGTACTGTTGATGTTTCTTGTTCAAGATGGTCGTAGCCGCCTTGAAGCGAGTCCACACCTGTTCGCGCAGTTCCTTGGCCACCGGACCAATCTCGCGGAACTCCTCGTGCAACTTCTGCAACTCACGGAAGGCCTCCAGAACATCCTCGCGCTCCGTCAGTTTCTCCGCCTTCTCGCAGAGCAACTCCTTCTGCTCCAGGTTCTTCTTGAAGTCATACTCACGCAGTTCGTGGTTCAGCTTCAACAAATCGTAGAACTGCTCCACCACGTGCTGATACCTCTTCCACGTCTCCGATACCTTTTCCGCCGGGATGATACCGATTTCCTTCCACTGCTGCTGCAACTCCTTGAAACGGTCGAAATGTTTGTTCGTCTCGTCCGGAGTGGTACACAGTTGTTGTATCTCGTTGATAATAGCCTCTTTTTTCTCCAAATTTTCCTGTTTCTCCTTCTCCGCCTCGGCATAGAGGATGGCACGTTTCTCCTTGATGGTGTTCATCACCACCTTGAAGTTCTCCTCATCGGGGTCGGTAGCGGGGACAAAAGCCTCCGGGTCGCCGCCCTGTTCCACAAACTCCTGCTTCAATTGCGCTTGTTCCGCATTGTGCAGTTTATAGAACGTCTGCTTGGCGCGATCCAATTCTTGTCTGCCCACATTGGCAGGATCATTGACCAGTTCTTTCAGGTATTCAACAACCTCTGCCTTGGTCTGTAGTGGTTTTACCTCGGCAGCTTGCGTTTCGATAGTACGCTCCTCCAATACGGGGGATGTTTCTTGCGAATCAATCATATATCTAGTTTTTTTCTTTTAATTCGTATTCTATATATTATGGTTTAGGCTGACAAAATAAATCATTTTTATTTAATCAGCCTAATTTTTAGTCGAAAATGTGTCAGAAAGTATGCAAAATTGTTACTTTTTCAACTTTTTACGCCGTTTTACAGCCATTCTTTCTTCTTAAAGTACCAATAAAAGGCTGCTGTCACACCTATGGATATGATGATGGCAAGGGGGAATCCGCCCCACCATTGCTCCATGCCGTTGATGAGGTTCATGCCGAAGAAACTGGCGATGAGGGTGGGGAACATGAGGATGATGGAGATGGTGGTGAGGGTCTTCATCACATTGCTCATGTTGTTGTTGATCAGATTGGCGTAGGTGTCCATCGTGGAGTCCAGAATGTTGGCGTAGATGGCTGTGGTCTCGCGGGCCTGACTCATCTCGATGTTGACGTCTTCAATCATGTCGGCATCCAGTTCATCGACGGGCAACTTGAACTTCAACTTCGCCAACAGATTCTCATTGCCTCGGATGGAGGTGGTGAAGTAGGTCAGGCTGTCTTGCAGACGGGAGAGGGCTATCAAATCCTTGTTGTTTACCTCCTTGTCCAGGTCTTGCTTGGCGCGGTCTATCAAGAGGCTGATCTGCTTGAGTCGCTTCAGATACCATACGGAGGAGGAGAGGAAGAGACGGAATACCATGTCTACCGAGTCGGTGAAACCGCATTTGCGTCGCTGTTGGAAGCTCACAAAGTCGATCATCATATTGGCCTCAAAGTAGCACACCGTGATGCAGATATCGCCCTTCAGGATGATACCTAGCGGTACGGTGGTGTAGGGGGTTCTCGAACGAATCTCCTTTACGTGCGGGATTCGTAGGATGATGAGCACCCATCCCTCGTCGAACTCATAGCGCGGACGCTCGTCCGTATCGGCTATGTCGAGAAGAAAGTAATCGGGTATCTTCAGTTCTTGCTCCAAGAATGCTACGTCCTCCGGTGAGGGGCACGTCACTTGAACCCAGCAGTTGGGTTCCCATTTATCAATACTGCGCAATCCGCCGCTTGTATTCCAGTATGTCCGCATGTTTCGGTCCTCCTTATTTTTTTGTACTAACGTTCCGTGTGGAGGCTCGTAAACTTGCAAACCTCTACCCACTACAAACTGTTATTGTTCGAATGATAATCGTCCATCTTTGGTTGATAATTTTATTTCTGCCTGCAAAGGTAAGGAAAAATTCGTTTTTTCCAACCTTCTGTGCGAAAAAAAGTGGATGAATTACTCACTTTTCTTTGCCGAGAGCTCTTCAGCGACCTCTTGAGTGAGTTCTATGAACTGTGCCACGCTCAATTGTTCGGGGCGTTTGTTGAACACTTCGCGCTCCAAAAAGAGGTGATGGTCGCGCTTCTCTCCCTCCTCGCGGGCGGCAAACACCTGCTTGATGGAGTTGCGCAGGGTCTTGCGGCGCTGGTTGAAGGTGAGTTTTACAATCTGCTTGAACAGTCGTTCGTCGCATCCCAGGTGGGTCACGTGGTTGCGGGTCATGCGTATCACCGCGCTCTTCACCTTGGGGGGTGGGTTGAACACATTCTCGTGTACGGTGAAGAGGTACTCCACATCGTACCATGCTTGTATCAGTACACTCAATATACCATAGGTCTTGCTCCCCGGACCGGCGGCGATGCGTTCCGCCACCTCTTTTTGAATCATGCCCGTGCAGCAGGGGATGAGCTCTTTGTAGTCCAGCATCTTGAAGAAAATCTGGCTGGAGATGTTGTACGGATAGTTGCCCGTGAGCACAAACGGTTTGCCGTCGAAGGTGTGTTCCAGGTGCATCTTCAGGAAGTCGTCCTCTATGATGTCCTCCTCCAGTTGCGGATACGCCTCGCGCAGGTACGCCACCGACTCAAAGTCCAGTTCCACCACCTTGACCGGTCGCTCCTTTTTTAATAAGAACTGTGTGAGCACTCCCATGCCCGGTCCCACCTCCAGGACGGGAATATCGGGACAAGCGTCCACGGTGTCGGCTATCGCCTGTGCTATTTTGAGGTCCTTCAGGAAGTGTTGTCCCAAGAACTTTTTCGGTTTAACCTGCTTCATTGATTCTCTTTTTATATTCTATGAATGTCTGTTTTGTGCACTTTTCGCGCTGCAAAGGTACGACAACCCTATTAAAAAGCCAAATTTATTTGGCGGATTCCGCACTTTCCGTTACTTTTGCAGTCATAAATCGATGAAAATAGCGAATTATAAATGGTAAAAAAGATACTACGCATACTTTTTCCCATACTTTTGGGAGGCGTTATTCTATATTGGATGTACCGTGGTATGGACATCCGTGAGCTGTGGTCTGCCATGAAGGGGGAGATGCACATGGAGTGGATTCTCCTGTCGTTGCCCTTTGGCATCTTGGCACAGGTGTTGCGTGGATGGCGATGGAAACAGACGTTGGAACCTATCGGGGAGCATCCGCGCAGTGTCAGTTGCATCAACGCCGTTTTTGTTTCTTATGCTGTGAGTCTGGTGATTCCGCGTTTTGGTGAGATGTTGCGTTGTGGCATCTTGGCAAAGAGTGAGGGGACTTCCTTTACCAAGAGTTTCGGCACTGTGGTGACGGAGCGTATTGTAGACTCTCTCTTGGTGCTCATCATCACCGGAACCACGCTCTTGTTGCAGATGCCGGTGTTCTTGAATTTCTTTCGGGAGACGGGGATGGACTTTGGTAGCTTCTTCGGACAGTTTTCTCGCACCGGGTATCTGGTGACGGCGGTTTGTCTGGTGGTGGCAGTGGCTTTTGTGCTGTTCATCTTGTGTGCCCTCCGGTGGGCGTCGCGTGTTAAACAGGTGTTTCTGAATATGCTTGCCGGCATGACCTCCATAAAGCATCTGAAATCTCCCGTGATGTATTGGGCGAACTCCATGGGCATCTGGGTGTGCTATTTTTTCCACTTCTTCCTCACCTTCTATGCTTTCGGTTTCACCGAGCATCTAGGGTGGATGGCGGGATTGGTTTGTTTTGTGGTTGGCACCATTGCCGTTGTTGTGCCCACGCCCAACGGTGCGGGACCATGGCATTTTGCCGTTAAGACCATTTTGGTGCTCTATGGTGTGGGGGAGACGCAGGCGGTTATGTTTGCACTCATCGTACACACGGTCCAGACACTCCTTCTCATCGTCCTGGGACTCTACGGAATTGTAGCGCAGTGGTTCGTTAAACCTGTGTGCAGGGGTTGTGGCACAAAGGAGCAAAAACAGCACTAATTTTATTCAAGTTTCGGATTTATGTAAACAACTACGGGAGAGCCATCCACAGTGGATGGCTCTTGTGCGTGAAAAAAA
>CAYSOK010000099.1:0-6311 GCA_964432645.1 uncultured Bacteroidaceae bacterium
GGCGACCGTCCTCCAACTTCACGTTGTATGCACCGATGTGCTGGGTGATACCACCTGCCTCGCCGGCGATAACGTTTGCCTTACGGATGTAGTCGAGCAGAGAGGTCTTACCGTGGTCTACGTGACCCATGACGGTGACAATCGGAGCGCGTGGTTCCAGATCGTCGACATCGTCCACCTCCTCTTCTACAGCCTCGGAAACCTCGGCGCTGACATACTCTGTGGTGTAGCCGAACTCCTCAGCCACCAGGTTGATGGTTTCGGCGTCCATACGTTGGTTGATGGATACCATCATACCGATACTCATACAGGTTCCGATGACCTGAGTAACCGGGATGTCCATCATGGCAGCCAACTCATTGGCAGTTACAAACTCGGTGAGCTTCAGCACCTTGCTCTCTGCTGCCTCCTCGTTTTCCTGACGTTCCATGCGGTCGCGAACGGCATCGCGCTTGTCGCGGCGATACTTGGCAGCCTTACCGGAAACCTTGTTCTTGCCGGTGAGTCGAGCCAGTGTCTCCTTCACCTGCTTTGCTACATCCTCGTCGCTCACCTCCACCTTTTGTATAGGCTGGTTTTTCTGCTTGTGACGATTCTTCTTGTTGTTTGCCTGAGCCGCGTTGTTCTGCTGGTTCTTGTTGTTATTATTGTTATTGTTGTTGCCACCGTGGTTGTTGTTGCCATTGTTACCACCGTTGCCATTCTTATTTTTGTTCTTACCCTGGTTTTGCTGCTGCGTAACCGAGTTTACATCCACACGTTCGCCTCCGGCAATACGCTGGCGTTTCTTCTTCTGGCCGTTACCGTTGTTGCCATTGTTATTGCCATTGCCGTTGTTACCGTTGTTGCCCTGTTTACCGTTTTGGTTACGAGCCTCCTTACCGGTTTTTTTCTTCGGGCGAGTACTTTGGTTGATGGCATCCAAGTCGATTTTACCAACCGTCTTGAACTTCAGAGCCGACTCTGCCGATGGTTTTACATGGAATACACCATCCTTTTCCACCAACTCCACCTCCGGTTTTTTCTGTCCGTTTTGGGAGTTCTGCGGCTTCTCGGTCTTCTGCGATGCCTCTGCAGCAGTCGTTGCCACTACCGGCTGTTCTGCCGTATTCTTTTCTTGCGGTTTGCCAACCGAATCTAAATCTATTTTACCCACTGTTTTAAACTTAGGTTTTGAATTTGCAGGTACTTCCGTTTTAATCTCGTTGGTGTCCGGCTCGATGGAAACCGTCTGTTTTTTATTTTTGTTTTGACGACCCATGAGCATCTTGTCCGCCTCGTTGCGAAGCGTACGATCTACACCGAACTCTTTGTTCAGAATCTTATATTGTTCTTCGGTAATTTTAAAGTTAGGGTCGGCTTTTACCTCAGCGAACCCCTTCTTCTGCAGGAAGTCGACCAGAGTCTGTATTCCTACATTCAGTTCCTGCGTAACTTTATTCAGTCTTATACTCATATTCTCTTATTCCTGCTTTTTCCGTTAATTTTGTTCTTCGTTCTCTACACTCTCGGCTTCCGTTTCTGCGCTTGGCTCATCGGTTGCCGGCTCACTCTCCGGAGCTTCTTCTGCTGCGGGAGCTTCTTCCTCACCTGCACTCTCATTCTCCTGAGCAGCGCCCTCGCCCTCTTCGGTCGGGTAGTTGCCCTCCTGCTCAAACTCGGCTGCGAGTATGCTCAGTACTTCGTCTACAGTGCTCTCCTCCAAGTCGGCACGCTCCACCAGAATCTCCTTCGGGGTCTCCAGTACTGCCTTGGCAGTCTCCAGACCAATGGACTTGATGGCTTCGATTACCCACTCATCAATCTCGTCTTTGAACTCGTCGAGGTAGATATCTTCGTTCTCCTCCTCGCCCAATTCACGGAATACGTCTATGGTGTATTCGGTAAGCATGCTGGCGAGTTTGATGTTCAAACCGCCCTTACCGATGGCGAGGGATACCTGGTCGGGCTTGAGGTAAACCTCTGCCTTGTGTGCCTCCTCGTCGATATTGATACTGCTCACGGTGGCCGGACTCAATGCACGCTTAATGAACAACATAGGATTTGCTGTCCAGGTCACCACGTCGATGTTTTCGCCGCGCAACTCGCGAACGATACCGTGTACACGGCTACCCTTCACACCGACACAAGCTCCTACCGGATCGATGCGGTCATCGTAGCTCTCTACGGCAATCTTGGCTCTTTCGCCCGGGATACGTGCAATCTTGCGGATGGTAATCAAACCGTCGTTGATTTCGGGAACCTCAGCCTCCAACAGACGCTGCAGGAAGACGGGAGAGGTACGGCTCAAGATAATCTTCGGGTTGTTGTTGGTGTTGTCCACACGCAGCACTACGGCGCGAGCGGTCTCGCCTTTGCGGTAGCGGTCGGAAGGAATCTGCTCGGATTTGGGGAGGATGAGCTCGTTGTTCTCATCGTCTACCAACAGCATCTCCTTCTTCCAAATCTGGTAAACCTCGGCACCAATCACCTCGCCCACGCGATCTTTGTACTTGTTGTACAGACTGTCGTGCTCCAGTTCCAGAAGTTTGCTGGCAAGTGTCTGGCGCAGGGTCAGGATGGCACGGCGACCGAACTTGGCAAAGTCTACAGACTCGCTCACCTCCTCGCCCAACTCATAGTCGGCATCAATCTTCTGAGCGTCCGTAAGTTTAATCTCGCGGTTCTCGTCCTGCACTTCGTCGTCCGCCACCACGATACGGTTGCGGTAGATTTCCAAGTCTCCCTTCTCCGGGTTTACGATGACATTGTAGTTGTCGTCGCTGCCAAACATCTTGGCAATAACGCTACGAAAACTCTCCTCCAGCACACTCACCAAGGTGGTGCGTCCGATGTTCTTCGTCTCCTTAAATTCGGAGAACGTGTCAATCAAGCTTATTGTTTCTTTTTTAGCCATATATTTGTTTTTTATTTTTTCTTATTTGAATGAGATGAGGTATTTGGTATACTTCAACTCGCTGAGCGGATAGGTATAATCCACATCCACCATCTTGGGACGCTTGGCGTTTTCCGCCTTCACCTTGGTTTTGGCGGTGATGACGAGTTGTTCCTCGTTCACCTCCTTCAGTATGCCCTGTTTCTTCTCGCCCTTGAGCGTGAGCACCTCCACCGGCTTACCGATATGGCAAACGTACTGTTGCAGCACTTTGAAGGGTTGTCCGATACCGGCGCTGCCCACTTCCAACTCATAGTCCTGTTCGTCACGGTTGAGATGTTCCTCTATGAACTTGCTCAGTTGCACACAATCGTCAATCCAAACGCCCTCTGCGTGGTCTATCTCCACCACGATGCGGTCGTCTGCACTAACGGTAACATCTACCAAGAAGTACTCCTTACCTTGGAGCCATTCTTCTACCAATTCTCTAACTACATTCTTGTCTATCATAAGCCTATTTAAATACAAAGTGAGGAGCTGTGTTCAAGCCCCCCACTTCATCATACGTTGCAAAAGTAATACTTTTTATTTGAATAAAAGCACTTTCGTCTCTTTTTTTTCGTTTTTTAGCCTATTTTTATGGTGCAACACTGCTTTCGGGGGGTAAACACCATAGCCAAAAGACTATCACCAGACAAATGGTGACGAGAGCCATCATCATGATTCCTACCATGATGTTGCGGTTGTAATTGCGTCTTTTCTTCGACATTCGCGTGCCTCCTTTCGTTTATTTGTTGAGGGTTTTCTTGTATCGTTCGGGGTCGTTGAGGAGTTCTACGGCTGCTTTGTATTGCTTGTCGTAGCGGAGCAGCATCTCGCCTTTGCCTTTTTGGAAGTAGTAGGCGGAGATGAGTTCCAGGTTGGTCAACTTCTTTACTTCGTCTTTGTAGCGGTCGAAGTCGCGGTCGAGTCCGGGTTCCAGCTTGGTTTGGAGGGAGTCGAGGTCTTCGCCGATGTTGTATCCTTCGATGCGGGCTACTTCGCGCAGCTGAGCGAGCAGTTCGCGGCTGCGGCGGTTGTAGGTGAACTTGCGTTCTTTCGTGAAGTTTTTGAGGGCTTCGTAGTCTTCGTCGCTCAGGTCAAATTCCGAGGGGGATGCTATGCTCTTGTGTTGCTGTATGTAGCGGGCACAGAAGTCCACGAAATCGTCGCTCACTGCCAGATAGTAGGGGAAGGTGGCGAGGGTGTCGTTCTTCATCTCTATATCCGGGGAGATGCCGCCTCCGTCGCGCACTTCTCTGCCGGTGGTGGTGTGGAACACGGTGGCGAGGCTGTCGGCGAGAGGAGATGGGGTGCCGTCGGAGCGTAGGTGCTTGGCGTCTGCGTTGTGGATGCAGCGTCCGCTGGGGATGTAATATTTGCTTGTAGTGAGTTTAAAACCACCGTTATAGGGCAACTCACGGAGCTGTTGTACGAGTCCCTTTCCAAAGGTACGAGTACCCATGATTACCGCGCGGTCCAGGTCTTGCAGTGCTCCCGAGGTAATCTCCGAAGCCGACGCCGTGTTGTCGTCTACCAGTACCACAATCGGAATCTCCTCGGTGAGGGGGGCTTTCTTGGTGCGGAAACTCTCGTTGACCGACTCCATCTTGCCGCGTTTGGACACCACTTCCGTTCCTTTGGGTACAAACATTCCCACGATGTCCACTGCCTCCTGGAGGGAACCGCCGCCGTTGTCGCGCAGGTCCAAAACCAGTCCCTTCATCCCCTTATCCATCATGTCGACCAAAGCCTTGCGCACTTCTTGTGCGGCATCGTCGTGAAAACTGGAGAGTTGGAGATAGCCGATACCGTTCTCTTGTAAACCGTAGTAGGCGATGGTTGGTTCCTGTATGTTGCGTCGGGTGATGTGGAAGGTGAGCGGTTGTTTCTCGTCGATACGTTTCACCACCAGAGTAAAGGAGGTGTTGGGTTCGCCGCGGAGCATCTTGCTCACCACATCGCTTGTCAGTCCTTGTACATCTTTCCCGTCGATACTCTGGATGATGTCTCCCATGCGCAGTCCCGCCTCTGCAGCCGGATTTCCGGCATACGGTTCGCGTATCTCCACGCGTTTCTCCTTGGTGCGATAGGAGATGAGGGCGCCGATGCCGGCATACTTACCGGTGGTCATCTGCTTTAGTTCGTCCATCTTCTCCTCGGGGTAGTAGGCGGTGTATCGGTCGAGCGATTCCAGCATGTTGTCTATCGCTACATTGAATAGCGTATCCACGCGGATGGAGTCCACGTAGTAGAGGTTTAGGTTTTGCATAATAGAGCTCAGGATGCTCATGTTTTTGGAGATTTCCTGGCTATAGTTTTTCTGTGCCCGACCCGTGAGTGGTGTCAGGAGTATCAACAGGGTGATGATGCGAAAATAGTGTCTCATTTATATATAATATAATGTAACGGTCGGCAAATCTACAAAAAAATCGTCGAACAGCGGCGGTTTCTTTGAGAATCTTTTCCGATATAACCTTATTTAAACATCGCAATCTGTTCGTTTATCTCTTTCCAGGTGCTTTCGGGCAGCGTTGTGCCTACGTAGCGTATGACTGCACCTCCCAGGATGGCTCCTATGTGTGCGGAGGTTTCCAGTGTTTTGTTGTGGGTGAGTCCGTAGAGGAATCCTGCCGCAAAGAAGTCGCCGGCACCGGTAGTATCTACTACCTTGTCTACGGGGATGGAGGGGTAGAGTCGGATGTTGGCATCCGTGGCTACGTATGCTCCCTCTTTGCCAATCTTCACCACGGCTATCCGGCACAGTTCCGCCATCTCGCGGGCGGCATCCTCGGGACTACCGGCGGAGAAGGCTTCGCTCTCCTTTTCGTTGGCGAAGACGATGTCGACATACTCGCGCATCACTCGGCGGAAGAAGTCTTTGTTTTTCTCTACTATATTATAAGAGGCCAGGTCGAGTGCCACCTTTAGTCCCAGTCGATGGGCGGTGGCCATCATCTGTTCCATGAGTGTGGGGTTTTGAATCCAGTATCCTTCTATAAATAGGATATCGTACGCGCGAAGAATCTCTTCTTGTATTTCTTGCTCGTAGAACACGGCGGCAGCTCCCAGATAGGTGCCGAAGGTGCGTTCGCCGTCGGGGGTGATAAAGGTGGTTGCGATACCTGTGGGGAGGTCGTGATGATACACATAGGGTTGGACGCCATCTTCTCGACAGCGGTTTTCGAAGAGTTCGCCAAACTCATCTTTTCCCACCGATCCCAAGAATCCCGGGTGTGCATGTAGCTTTCCCAGTGCCTTTGCCATGTTACCTGCTGAACCGCCGGTGGCGGTTTGTGTTTGGCGAGAAGTAAGAAAATCTTTCATTTTTTTCAAACCTTCCTCGTCGATGAGTTGCATACTCCCTTTGGGCAGATTTAGCTCCTTTAAGGGCGTT
>CAYSOK010000100.1:0-6275 GCA_964432645.1 uncultured Bacteroidaceae bacterium
CATAAAACCATGCGGCATGTACCACGAACCGGCTTTTTTTGAGGACGTTCCACGAAACGTCCCTACACTGTGGATGAAAACGTGAATTTCCCCGACCGAAATCAAACAATCGGCAAACTCATACCCTTGATTTTCTGGTACAAATCCAATGCATAAACATCGGTCATACCCGAAACATAATCCAATACAGAAATGATACGACCATACACCGTAGGCGCATCCGTCTCGTATTGCGATGGAATACGATTCAACAAAATACGAGAATACGCATTCTCCGGATAAAGAACAGCCTGAATCAACACATTGAGCAACGTCGTAATCACCTCGTAACCCGCCAACTCAATATCCACCACCTCCTTACTGCAATATATCTTTTTAAAAGACGTAGCCACACACCGCTCATACGCCGCCTTCACCTGCGGTTGCACATGCTCTATGAGCTCCCCCCGGAACGTTCCGGCAAGAATCTCCGCCTCGTGCTCCACAAACACCTCCACACAAGAACGCTCCAACTTGCCAATAGCAAAAGAACGGAAACAATTCACCTGCTCACTCAAATCACTCACCCCCTGAAGGTGCTGCAAGATGGTCCGCTTCTCCTCATCGGTAAAGAAACCAAGCAACAAATCACGCGTCTCCTCAAAAGAAAGAATCTTCAACTTGAAGGAATCCTCAATATCCATCACCTCGTAACAAATATCATCGGCAGCCTCCACCAAGTACACCAACGGAAAACGCGGGAACTGACGGTCACCATCCTGCACATCCTCCGAAATCAATCCCAACTCCTTCGCAATCTTGAGATACGTCTCCTCCTCCGAACAAAAGAAACCAAACTTAGCATGCTCCCCCGCCAAGGTAGACGGAAAAGGATACTTCACAATGGAAGCCAACGTGGAATACGTCATCACAAATCCCCCTCTGCGACGCCCCCGGAACTGATGCGTCAACAGACGAAAAGCATTGGCATTACCCTCGAAATGCGTAAGATCGTTCCACTCCCGCTCGGTCAGTCGATTGCCCGTCTTCGGCTCCACATAAGAACGCAAAGAACGACCCTTACCCTCCGAAAAGTAAGAATTTATCGCCCTCTCACCCGAGTGACCAAACGGCGGATTCCCCAAGTCGTGCGCCAAACACGCCGCAGAAACAATCGTCCCAATCTCCCGAATACCCGCATCCAGCAACTCCGGATGCTTCTCCAAGAGCAAACGCGACACATCGGCACCCAACGAACGCCCCACACTCGAAACCTCCAAGCTGTGCGTCAGTCGGTTGTGTACAAAGACACTCCCCGGCAACGGAAACACCTGCGTCTTGTTCTGCAACCTGCGGAAAGGAGCCGAAAACACCAAGCGATCGTAATCCCGCTGAAACTCCGTACGCTGTTCCTCCTTCTTCAAATAAGATTGTTCCTGCCCCAAACGTTTGGCAGATATCAACTGCGACCAATTCATAGTATACCTATTTTATTTATCGGCAAACTTACTCAAAAAATCGATACCACGTACCTTTTTGACTAGGGAAAAGCACGGAAAACCTTATTTTAATATAAAAGAGTATGGATTCTTGTCCTAAAAAGTGGATTATGTGCACGGAAATCCGTATTTTTGCAGTGTATTTTCATTAGCAATTAGAACAACATGCAAATTCAAATCATAAACAAGTCGCATCATGCACTTCCCTCCTACGCCACGGAACAATCCGCAGGTATGGACATCAGAGCCAATCTGAACGAACCGATTGTATTGGAACCCCTCCAGCGAGTACTCGTCCCCACGGGACTCTTCATAGCTCTCCCCCAAGGCTACGAAGCACAAATACGTCCGCGCAGCGGATTGGCCATCAAGAAAGGAATCACAGTACTCAACTCCCCCGGAACCATCGATGCAGACTATCGCGGAGAGATTGGCATCATCTTGGTAAACCTCTCCAACGAACCCTTCCGCATAGAAGACGGAGAACGCATCGCACAAATGGTCATCGCCCAACACGCACAAGCGCAGTGGGTGGAAGTTGAGGAACTCAACGAAACGGAACGCGGATGCGGCGGCTTCGGTCACACCGGTAAAAAATAAGGGGGAAAAGACATGAGAACCTCGTTTCTTACCATACTGCTAGGCATCCTGCTCCTCTGGTCGTGCTCCTCCAACAAGCAGACCACGACATCGCAAAATGCCGTACTCTCCCTACCCAAGATAGAGAAGCAGACATTGTCCCCCAACGACCGTGCCCGCTTCGACGCAGCCTTTGCCGAGGCGATGTTGCAAAAGGAGACATCGGAGTACGATGCCGCCTACGAACTCCTGCAGCACTGCTACGCCATAGACTCCACCAACGCCCAACTCCTCTACGAGTTGTCCGGCTACTACCAGACACGCGGTACGAGAATGTACGACCTCGACAAGGCCACTCTCTTTTTAGAGCAAGCCGTGGCGCTGAGTCCCGATAACTACTGGTACAATCAGGCGCTTAGCTCCATGTACATCACTCAAGATACCCTCCCGTTGGCCATTGCCGTGCAGGAACATCTGCGCCAACTCTACCCCGAAAAGGAGGAAATCTACAGCCAACTCATAGGTCTCTACCAGGCCACCGAACAGTATCCGCAAGCCATCGAGATGCTCAACGCGCTGGAAGATCATACGGAGAAGAGCGCGGAGATAAGCATGGAGAAGTACCGCATGTATGTAAAAACGGAACAGAAAGACAGCGCCCTTTCGGTCATAAACAGCCTCGTGAAGGAGTATCCCGAGGATAGCAAGTACAAAGCATACTTGGCCAATTACTACAGAGACAACGGCTTAGGCGACAAGGCTCTCCAAATATACAACGACATTTTAAAGAAGGACTCCAACGATGTTACGGCACAATTGGGGTTGCACAACTACTACTTCGAGGAGAAAGAATACTCCTTAGCCAACGACATCAACCTGAGATTACTCAAAAACCCGCAACTGGATTTCAACATCCGCACCGACCTCATGCGCTTCTATGCCGCCCAACACGATTCGGACAGCATACAGGTGATGCGTGTCTTCCGCGAGGTGCTGCAGGCGGTGCCCGAACAGGCGGATGTTCACCTCTTTGTGGCAAGTTACTTAGAGATAAAGGGGCAACCGATAGACAGCATCGAGTCCATCTACCGCCACATTCTTTCGGTGGAACCCGACAACGCCTTGGCACGCCTCTATCTGCTGCGCTCCCGACTCAACCACGCCGACTACGAAGGCGCCATACAGATATGCCTGCCGGCACTGGACTACAACCGCGAGGAGATAGAATTCTACTTCTACTTAGCCAACGCCTACTACATTCTGGACCGCAAACAGGAGGCCTTCGACATCTGCGAACAAGGACTGGAATACATCACGGAAAACACCGTCAGTTCACTCTCTTCCGACATGTATGCACTCTACGGAGACATCTCTTACTCCATGAATAAGAAGGAGTTATGCTTCACCTCCTACGAGAAATCCATCTCCTACAACCCCGACAACATAGGTTGCCTGAACAACTACGCCTACTACCTGTCCGAGGAAAATCGCGAACTGGACAAGGCCGAGGAGATGAGTTACCACGTAATAAAGGCGGAACCCACCAACGTGACCTACCTGGACACCTATGCCTGGATTCTCTTTATGAAGGGCGATTACGCCGACGCCAAGAACTACATCAGTAGAGCACTCGGCGAAGACGACAAAGAGACCCTGGTGAACAGTCCGGAAATACTCTCACACGCAGGCGATATATATTATAAATGTGGCGAAGTGGACACCGCCGTACACTATTGGACCATGGCGGAATCCATAGAATCCACTCCCCTACTCAAGAAGAAAATCAAGACACGTAAATATTGGAAAAAATGATACGAAAACATATAACGTTTACTCTCTTCCTTATCGGACTGGTGACGCTGTCGGCGTGTCGCTCCGGCAAGCAGATTACCTCCACCCCCACAGGCAACCTACCCAAGAATGCTACCGCCCTGGTGGAGAACGTAGAGAGTCAATACAGCACGGCAAAGGCCATCACTGCCAAGGTGAAGTTTACCGTAACCACCGGCAGCAAGGATTTTACCACCAGCGGTCAATTGCGTATGAAGCAAGACGACGTCATCCAACTCCTCCTCAAAGACCCCTTCCTGGGAGCCATGGAGGTGGCACGCCTGGAGATTACCACACAGAAGGTGCTGCTGGTAGACCGTTACAACCACCGCTACGCCGAAGCCGAATACTCCGATGCCGGATTTTTGCAGACCTCCGGACTGGGGTTCTATGCTCTACAAGCCCTTTTTCGCAATCAACTCTTCCAACCCACCTCCACAAGCGAAGTGAATGCCGACCTATATAAGTTGAGTATTCCGGAAACAGGCACGGCAGAACTCAGTTGCACAGGCGGAGTGGGGCTACGCTACACCTTCCTGGTGAACACCACCGACAACCAATTGACCGAAACCGACGTAGAAGGCAGTTCCTCCTCACAGCGCGTACAAGTGGCATGCAAATACAGCGACTTCCGTTCCGCCCTCTCCACCAAATTTCCCCACAACATGGAGTTGGTGATTACGAGCAACGACAAGAAGATAACCTGCACCCTAACACTGAGCGACATAAAGGAGAACGACAGTTGGGAAGACCGCACCACGCTCAACAAGAGTAAATACACGGAGATATCCATTGACAAACTTATCAACATACTGAAAGGACTATGATAAAGAAAGCCGCCATGCTTCTGCTGCTCCTCGTGGGAATGACCCTCACGGCAACGGCACAGAGCAATGCGAAGAAGCGTACGGGTACCGGCACCAAGGCGCGTACCACCACAACCACCAAGAAGGGTACCGGCACTGCCAAAAAGAGTTCCGGCACCACCAAGGCGCGTAGCTCCGCACAAACGCGCAAGGACAAGGAGAACAACGCGTACGCTGCCGAGGCACGCAAGAGTAAGAACGTAAAGGCACTGCAGGGACAGAAGGATGCGCTGCAAAAACAGATTAGCGCCTCCGAGACTCTGTTGCAAAAGACCGATAAAAACGTGAAAACCCAGCTCATGCAGGTGGCGGCTCTCAACGGTCAGATAGAGGAACAGGATAAGTATGTACAGCAAATCAACACCGAAATAAAGGATTTGAATGCTCAGATTGAGCGGGCTGACCGCGAACTGCGCCACTTGGAGGCGGAGCTCGCGGACCGCAAGCGCAAGTATGAACATTCGGTGAAATATATGCGCCAAAACCGTGTGGTGGAAGATCAGATAGTATTCATCTTCTCGGCAGACAATCTATCGAAGATGTATCGCCGCATGCGCTACGTGAAGGAGTATGCCACCTACATGCGTGTAGAGGGTAAGAAGTTGGAGAAGAAGCAAGAAGAGGTGGAACTAAAGCGCGAGGAACTCACGGGCATGAAGACGGAGAAGACACAACTGGCCAACGAAGGGGAGCGCGAAAAGGCTCGACTGGAGGAGAACCGTCAGAAGCAGCAGGTGATTGTTGAAAACCTGGAGAAACAGAAGAAGCAACTCTCCAACGAAATTGCGAAGAAACGTAAGGAGGGAGCTGCACTGGATGCTAAGATTGAACAAGTGATAGCCCAAGAGATAGAGGCAGCGCGGAAGCGTGCCGAAGCGGAGCGTGCGCGTCAGGAGGCGGCTCGCCGTGCTGCGGAAGCGAAGCGTCGTGCCGAGGAGGAGGCAGCTCGCAAGGCGAAGGCGCAACAACAAGCGGCGGCAGCAGCTGCATCGGGTAAGAAAAAGAAGGGAACGACCGCATCGACCTCCACGGAGTCGCTTCCGGCGGCAGAAAAGGTGGATAAGATGGATCGTTTCATCATAACGGAAGATCAGAAGTTGAACGGAAGTTTTGAGAGCAACCGCGGTCGTTTGCCGGTTCCCATCACGGGTCCATACTTCATAGCCGGTCGTTTCGGGTCTTACAATGTTCCGGGTCTTAAGAATGTGCAGTTGGACAACAAGGGTGTGAACTATGTGGGCAAGTCGGGTGCAAAGGCGCGTGCCATTTTTGGTGGCGAGGTGAGTGCTGTCTTCCAGATGGGTGGCACGAAGAACATTTTGGTGCGTCACGGCAGTTACATTTCGGTGTATTGCAATCTCTCTTCGGTAAACGTATCTCGTGGTGCCAAGGTGAATGCGCGCGATGTGTTAGGTTCCGTAGCCGATGATGGTTCCGGCAATTGTGTTCTGCACTTCCAACTCCGCAAAGAGACGGCCAAGCTGAATCCGGAGGCGTGGATTGGAAGATAAGTTTAGGGGGG
>CAYSOK010000101.1:0-6270 GCA_964432645.1 uncultured Bacteroidaceae bacterium
GATTATTAACTCAAGTTTCGAATTTGTGTACTGGTATACACAGTGTAGGGACGTTCCACGAAACGTCCCTACACTGTGGATGGCACTCTCGTGGATGGGTTATGGATTGTTTTCCATCATCTTCTAAAACGTTAATGAAATGCCGGCTCCTATACCTAAGGTGTGAAAACGAGAACCGGACTCGGTGTAGGAACCTTCGTTGGTGTAATCTATTACTATTCCGTAACTCTTGCGAAAGTCTTGTGCCCACTTCAGTGCTATGCCGGCACCGTAATGACCGGTCGTTCTGCCGCCTATGACATGGGACGCGTCCGAACGACTCTCGTAAAAATGATTTATTCCTAACTTACCCGTTAACTCCATGGAAAACTGACGGTTAAAGGGGAATATGACGCAAGGCTTCAGGCTGCCGTACAGTCCCTTCATCGTCTCACTCTGTATCTCTCCGTTGATGCGATAAGGGAGCGTCTTGTACGATATTTCACCCCCCAGTCCTACGCGCGTGCCCATCTCCTTGCGTAACTCCAGCGAGAGGTTGTAACCTGTCCCCAGACTGTATAGGTCGTTGCCGCGATACACGCGTGTACCATACGTACACACCATACCGGTGTTTACCGACACTCGTAGGGCATCCTCTACGTAGATGTTCGACCATCCGCGACGCTGCTCATACGGACGGCTGAAAAGTTGATTCTTCAGGGCATATCCCAACTGTGTGGACAAGTAGCCGATGGCGGCTCCACCAAAGAGGTCGTTGGTCCAGTGCATCTTGCGACGGTAGAGTGAATACGATACGCCCGTTGCTACTACATATCCTCCGTATTTGAGAAGGGGGGAGAGCTCACCATATTCCTTCTCCAGCATGGTCGCTGTCATGAAAGCGATGGCACTGTGACCGCTGGTAAAGGATGCTCGGTCGGTGCGGTGCGGACGGACTTCGTCTACCGTACTCTTTAATAAGTAGGTCAGTCCCACGGTCAACGCTCCGCTCAGGGCGTGCGCCGTGAGCATCTCACCCCAGGTGGAGGAGGCGGACTCTACTCCTCCCAGCTTCATGCCGTAGAGGAGGGCGGCAGGTGCAAAACGACCGTAGTCTTCGAATGCCGTGTAGTGCTCTGTGGCTCCGGGCAGGAGGGGTTGATGGTGAGTGGTCATGGGGACACTCAGCGCACTGCGCACCACCATGAAGGTGGCTTCGCGCAGCTGTGTGCTACAGGTGACATCCTCCCGGAGTCTGCGTCCCAGAGTGCTGCTTTCTACCGCTTTCAGTGGAGGTTGCCATCGAAATGTCATGAGTGAGTCTATGACCTCCGGTTCGGCGGCGGCATCCACGGTCGTGAACAGACAAAGGAGGGGGAGAAGGAGGAGGCGTCTCATGCGGCATCCTCCTGTGTCTCTGTGGGTTGTGGCTTGAGTATCTTAATCTTGTAGCCGATGGCGGCAATGAGAATGGTCATGAGTGGACTGACGATGTTGAAGATGCAGTAGGGGAAGTAGGCGAAGGTGCTGATGTTGAGCACTGCCGACTGGGTCATGGCACAAGTGTTCCACGGCACCAGTACGGAGGTGACCGTGACGCTGTCTTCTACGGTGCGACTCAGTAGTCTCGGTTCCAGCCCCATCTTGCGATAGGCATCCTTAAACATGTTGGAGGTGAGGATGATGGCCAGGTATTGGTCGCTCGTGGTGGCGTTCAGGATGAGTCCTACCACGACGGTGCTTGTCACGTAGCCCACGGTGCGGTGGGCCAAGCGCAGGCAGAACTGCATGATGCTGTCCAACATGCCGGAGGCGGTCATCACTCCGCCGAACACCATGGCGCAGAGTATCAGCCAGATGGTGTTCATCATGCCACCCATGCCGCGGGTGGCTACCAGTTCGTTGAGCATGGCGTCGCCGGTGTCTACTTGGGTGCTGCCGAAGAGCATGCGCATCACTCCCTTGAAGTGTAGCATGCCGTCGCCTACGCTGCTGCCGATGCTGTCTAGTACATCGGGTTGGGCGATGATGGCGGCGATGGTTCCTGATAGTGTGCTCATGAAGAGTACGGCTAGGGAGGGCCACTGTCTTATGATGAGTATCACGGTGAAGAGTGGCACTAGAAAGAGCCAGGGGGTGATGTGGAAGGCGTGTTGCAGTCCTTGGGTGTAGTGGCTGATGAGCACGCTATCGGAGGTGTCTTGGCTGAATCCCATCACTAGGAATATCACTAGCGCCAGGGTGAGCGAGGGGATGGTGGTGATGAACATGTAGCGGATGTGGGTGAAGAGGGGGGTGCCGGTGCTGCCGGAGGCTAGTACGGTGGTGTCGCTCAAGGGGGATATCTTGTCGCCGAAGTAGCTGCCGGAGATGATGGCTCCAGCGCTCCATGCGGGGTTGAAACCCAGTGCGTTGCCGATGCCCATGAGGGCGATGCCGATGGTGGCTACGGTGGTCCAGGAGCTGCCGGTGAGCACGCTGACTACGGCGCATATCACGCAGCTGGCAGCTAGGAATATCTCGGGGGTGACAATCTGTACTCCGTAGTATATCATGGTGGGTACTACGCCGCTAATCATCCAGGAACCGCTCAGTGAACCGATGAGGAGTAGTAGGATGATGGCTTGTGAGACGCCGTGTATCTTTTCGCCTATGGCTTTGTCGAATTCGGCGAAGGGAATCTTGTAGATGGTCACGCCGATGGCGACAACGATGGCGCTCACGGTGAGCAGTATCACTTGGGATGCTCCGGTGAGGGAGTCGCTGCCGAAGTTGTATATCACGAAACTTAGCAGCACTACGAGTATTAAAATAGGAAGGAGGGATACCAGTGGTGATGGTACCCCTCTTTTTGCGTTAGATTCTTTCATTTATAGTGTTTAATCTCTTCTTCCTCCGAAGATTCTGAGGAGGTAGATGAAGAGGTTAATAAAGTCCAAATAGAGGGAGAAGGCGCACATTACGGCGATTTTGAGGGAGGTGTCGTTGATCTCGGTCATTTCGCGCATGATGTTCTTGGTCTTCTGTGTGTCGTAGGCGGTGAGGCCTATGAAGATGGCTACTCCCAGATAGGTGATGATCATCTGTAATCCGCTGCTCTTAAGGAAGATGTTGACGAGTGTTGCCAGTATGATTCCTATGAGACCCATGAACAGAAAGCTGCCCATGGAGGTGAGGTCCTTGCGGGTGACGTAGCCGAAGAGGGAGGTGGCGGCAAACATGCCGGCGCAGGTGAAGAAGGCTGCGCTCACGGTGGTGCCGGTGTAGGCCAGCAACAGGGGGGTGAGGGTGATGCCGTTCAGCACGGAGTAGGCTACAAAGAGTAGGGTAGCGGTGGTGAGGGACAAGCGGCGGAAGGCGGCTACGAGCCATACGACCAGTACCAACTCTACAATGATGAGTATCAGCGGGGTGCTGCCGGTGAAGAGGGATGATAGGATGCCGGGGGATGATAGGACGTAGTAGGAGGTGCCTCCGGTGATGGCGAGTGCCAGGGTCATCCATAGGTATACCTTGCGCATGAGTGCGGCGGTGGTTGATGTGGTTGTCACATCGTTGGTGTAGGTACCTTCGTACCTATTGTAATTCAGTTCCATATTTTCTATGTTTTAGTTCAACGGCACAAATGTACAAAAATATTTCAATATGGGGGGTGGAAATGTGATTTTCTGTTGGGTTCTTAATGATATTTAGGGTTGAAAATGTGGTATAGTGGATTTTTATGTGTACTTTTGCACCCAAAATTGGAATTTTATGAGAAAAAACAGTTCGTCGTCTACGTATGCGGCGTCTCTTTACAATGTGTTTACTCCTGCGAAGGCGGGGGAGTTGTTGAGCTTCTTGATGGAGGTGATGCCGGGGGTGAGTCGTAACAAGGCTAAGGCTATTTTGGCGGGTCATGGTGTGCAGGTGAATGGCAAGTTGGTGACGCAGTACAATTTCGTGGTGGAGCCGGGTATGCAGGTGCGTGTGCGCAAGCATAAGCGAAACACGGAGTTGAAAAATCGTTTTGTGAAGATAGTGTTTGAGGATCGTCATTTGGTGGTGATTGAGAAGAATATCGGTATCTTGTCTATGGGTACTACGCATCATCAGATGTGCGTGAAGAAGGTGTTGGATGATTACTTTCACAAAACGCACCAAAGGGCTCGTGCTCATGTGGTTCATCGTTTGGATCGTGACACTTCCGGACTTATGATTTATGCGAAGACGATGGAGGCGGAGCAGATTTTGGAGAAGAATTGGCACGAGATAGTTTACGACCGTAGGTATGTGGCGGTGGTGAGTGGTGAGATGGAGCAGAAGTCGGGTACGGTGGAGAGTTGGCTGAAGGATAATAAGGCTTTTTTTACGTATTCGTCGCCGGAGGATAATGGTGGTAAGTTTGCGATTACGCATTATCGTGTGGTGGCTTCGGAGCCGCGTTTTTCGTTGGTGGAGTTGAAGTTGGAGACGGGTCGTAAGAATCAGATTCGTGTGCACATGGGGGATTTGCATCATCCTGTGTGTGGGGATGTGAAGTATGGGGATGGTAATGATCCGTTGCATCGTTTGTGTCTGCATGCTTTTCGATTGAATTTCCATCATCCTATCACGGGGGAACCTATGGAGTTCGAAACGCCGTATCCTACGCCTTTCCGTAAATTGTTCGAGAAGGAGTGATGCTCGCTCGTACGAATCGTTGAAAACATCAAAAAAGGGGATTTCCTTTCGGAGATCCCCTAATTTATGATTATAAAATCAATAATTTACTTCTTGTTCAAAGCCAAGTCAACGTTAACGGCGCAAGCAACAGAGCATCCAACCATCGGGTTGTTACCGATACCCAGGAAACCCATCATCTCAACGTGAGCAGGAACAGAAGAAGAACCTGCAAACTGAGCATCAGAGTGCATACGACCCAACGTATCCGTCATACCGTAAGAAGCAGGACCTGCAGCCATGTTATCCGGGTGCAAGGTACGACCGGTACCACCACCTGAAGCTACAGAGAAGTATGGCTTACCCGCACGGATACGCTCCTTCTTGTAAGTTCCTGCAACCGGGTGCTGGAAACGAGTCGGGTTCGTAGAGTTACCCGTGATGGAAACATCTACATCCTCAGCCCACAGAATAGCTACACCCTCACGAACATCGTCCGCACCGTAGCAGTTAACGGCAGCACGAGGACCGTTAGAATATGCCTTGCGCTCAACCACCTTCAACTCACCGGTGAAGTAGTCGAACTTGGTCTGTACATAGGTGAAACCGTTGATACGAGAGATAATCATAGCGGCATCCTTACCCAGACCGTTCAAGATACAACGCAACGGTTTGTCAGCGGGTCTTGACTTGTTGGCCATTTGTGCAATCTTGATAGCACCCTCGGCAGCAGCGAAAGACTCGTGACCTGCCAAGAAAGCAAAGCACTTAGTCTCCTCGGACAGCAGACGAGCTGCCAATTCACCGTGACCGATACCTACCTTACGGTCATCGGCTACAGAACCCGGGATACAGAATGACTGAAGACCCTCACCGATGTACTCGGCAGCCTTAACAGCGTTAGGAGCCTTCTCCTTGAGAGCGATAGCAGAACCTACTACATAAGCCCACTTTGCGTTCTCGAAACAGATCATCTGAGTTTCCTCACAAGTCAAGTAAGGATCGAGACCTGCAGCTTCGCAGATCTGGTTAGCCTCCTCGATAGAAGCGATTCCATGTTTGTTCAAGCAAGCGAGAATCTGCTTGATACGACGGTCTTGAGACTCGAATTTTACTTCTCTAATCATATTCCGGTTCCTCCTTATTCTTTACGTGGGTCAATAGATTTAACAACACCGTCCTCTGCCTTTGTGCGGCCATAAGTACCGGTAACACTCTTCAAAGCTTCGTCTGCCGGAACGCCCTTCTTGATTGCATCCATGAACTTGCCCATGTGAACAAACTCATATCCGCAAACCTGGTCGTCTGCATCGAGGAACATCTTGGTGATGTAGCCCTCGGTGAGCTGCAAGTAACGAGTACCCTTGGCCTTGGTTCCGTAGAGAGTACCCATCTGGGATACAAGACCCTTACCCAAGTCCTCCAAACCGGCGCCTACTACCAAACCGCCCTCGGAGAAGGCTGACTGTGTACGTCCGTATACAATCTGAAGGAAAAGCTCGCGCATTGCGGTGTTGATGGCATCGCATACCAAGTCGGTATTCAGCGCCTCGAGGATGGTTTTGCCCGGGAGAATCTCGGATGCCATAGCGGCGGAGTGAGTCATACCGGAGCAACCGATTGTCTCTACCAAACACTCTTCAATAACGC
>CAYSOK010000102.1:0-6193 GCA_964432645.1 uncultured Bacteroidaceae bacterium
GGAACTTCTCGCCGTTGTTCTGGAACTGACACGCCATACCTACGTTCAATACCGGCAGCGGCTCGGCACCAATCTCCTCGGAGAGTTGGAAGTACTCAAAGAAGCCCAAACCGTAGCTCTGGAAGTAGTTGGGATAGTAACGATGCGTGAAGGTATAGTGCCAACGGTTCTCGTTCAACGGACGGTTCTCTACCGGACCTACGGTGTTCTTCCACTGATAACGGGTGTTCAGGTCGGTACCCTCCACGATACATCCACCGGGGAAACGGAAGATGCCGGGCTTCAAATCCTCCAGCGCCTCTGCCAAATCCTTACGCAGACCGTTCTCGTGTCCCTTGTATGTGTCTACCGGGAAGAGAGATACATGGTCGAAGTCGGTGGTGTTCTTGCTGTCTGCCCAGATGCGCAGTGATGCCTTGTCAATGGTCTTCTTAGACTTCAGTGTTACGGTATATTTCTTCCAATCGGTGCCACTCACCTCTATAGAACCGTTGCCCAACTTCTGGTCATCGTCCAGGGTGCCGTCGTCTACCAGGTCAATCCAAATCTTGGAGCTTCCACCCTGCGGACAACGAGCCCATACGGAGAAACGATATTCTGCATTCTGCTTCAGACCGATGCCTATGAAACCGTGATTCTCAATCATGGTAAACTTGTCGGTGTGACCGGAGGGCTCCAAACGAACGTAGTGTGGGTTCTTCTCGAAGGGACCATCGTCGTGCAGCGATACTTTGCCGGAGATGTCCCATCCCGCATAGTTGTTCGGGAACTCGAAGGAGCGGTTCATAATCAACTCGGCGTATAAACCGCCGTCGGCTCCGTAGTTGATATCCTCAAAGAAGATACCATACATGGTGCTCGGAATCTTTGCTCCCAATTTGTTGGCTTGTACGGTGATGGTTTTGTCTTGTGCCGTGGCTGTGAGAGCCGTGGCTGCGATGGCCGTACCAAGTACTAATCCTTTTAAATTCATGTTAGTTGGTTGTTAAAAGTTATCGTTTGTTTTTATTCTATTCGTTATGAATTCATGTGCTTAATCTGCTCTAGTGCGTAGTTGATGAGGTAGTTGTTGCGTACCTTGAGGGGACCCTCGCCCAATTCGCGCTGGCAGAAACGTGTCAGCTCGTTGACGGAAGAGAACTCCATCTTGGTGGCTATCTCTTGTAGCGACATCTCGGTCTCGGTCAGATACTTGAGCAACACCTTCGACTTCTTCTGAAGGAGCCATCGGTTGATGGTGGTGTGAAACTCCTCCTTGAAGTTGCGATAGAAGATGGTGCGACACATGCCCGATTCGCGCATGATGTATTCTTTGTCGGGCTTAATCTTATAGAGGTGTAGCACATCGGTACGGAACTTTATGTCCGACCCCAGTAGCGGTAGGAAGATGTGTGCAGCTTCCTCCGGGCTGTAGTTGTGGCGCACCAACATGGTGAACTCGTCCATCTTTAGGGTGTTGAAGCGTATGGTGTCCATGCCGCTGTCAATCATCAATCCGGTGGCGCGAGTGTATGCCGCCAATGTCTCGTGCTGCGTACAGTTGTATATGTTCGGGGTGAGCATCGCCATGCGGTGAACAATCTCCGCCAACCATGCGTTCTCCGTCTTGTATTGCGCCGGCAGACTGATAATGAGCATCGAGGAGTCTTCCAGAAACTCTCCGCTTATCTCCATGGATGCGGGTATACACATGAGTCCGTTGCCGGTGAGTATGGGGTTGGCTTTGTCCTCGCAGAAGGTCATAAACTTTCCCTCTTCCATCAGCAGAAAATAACTGCGGGTGGTGATGCATGAGCATAGACGGTCTCCTGCCGAGAAGCGTTTGTGCTTCAGGACGATGGATTCCGCTCTTTTGGCTTGTTCCGCCCGGTTTACGTAGGTCGGAAATACAGCCTCTTCCAAGTTGTTTAGTTCAATCATTGCTATCTTCTATATAGTCGTGGTGTGCGTTTAAAAGTAGTAAAGCAGTTGGACGAGGGAATTTTTGTCGTTCCAACTCCAATTGCGATCCTTCATCTTCTCCCGGAAGGCTCTCTTCTTCTCCTGGGGGATATTTTCTTTCACGTGGGCGTAGTCGGCGGGGAAGGTCTTGCCGTTTACGCGGAAGTAGTATTCTACTTTCAAGAGAAATTTCTCGAATTTATGTTCATCGTAGGAGCCGGACAGGTCTATGTTGCCGAATCCTTCTATGCTGACAAACGGCAGGTTTTCTCCTTTGCGGTCGTTGGTGGTGCCGGAGGTTCCTCGCATCTTCTTTTCGTCTACGGTGGTTATGCTCAGCAGTTTGCCCTTACTTTCCTTGGCTTCCAACTTGGCGGCTTGGCTTCCCACGGTCTCGTAGATATCGCCGTTGTCAAACTCTATGGTGCGTACGTTGGCAAGTTCTGCCACCATGGTGGTGTCCTTGTCTTTGTAGTAGAAGAGGCTGCCTCCGTAGTAGATGTTGGCCTCTAGGTTCTTCTTGGAGCCGAACAACATGGTTACCACGGCTTTTTGATAGCCGGGATATGCATAGGGTGATGTGGTGGTCAGCTCCTCTTGGTTTTGTTGTGCATGCCCGGCGATGCACAGCAACCATAGTAACAGTGCCGTCAAGGGCTTGTATAACTTTTTCTCCATCGTACTTAGAATTTGTTAGATTTGTGAATTGTTTTTATTACTTCACGAGTACGACCAGGAACTTGCCGGTGCTCCAGAAGGAGGTGGGGTTGGTGATGTTCAGCACGTACTGTCCCTTGCTGTCCTTGTCCAGTGTGTAGGAACCTTCCGGGTGGTTGGTGAGTATCTTGGCGCTCTTGGAGTAGAGTTTGATGACTTTGTCCACACGGATGTCTATCTTGGTGAAGTAGTTCTTGTTGAAGTTGTCGCTGCGCAGCACATCGCCGTTTTGCAGTATTTTCTGCTCTTTCAGTTCCGACTTGTTGCCAAACACAAACCATGCGGTATTCAACTGCTTGTCTTGCTGCTCTATGGTTTTGCTGCGGTCGGTGTTTTCTTCCTTGAGTGTGGTGTTCTCGTTGTTCAGGTCGCTGATTTGTGCCGTCTGTTGGTCTATTACCACGTCTTTGGCGCGCAATTCCTCGCGCAGTTGCTCAATCATGGCTGTCTTCTGCTCCAACTCTGCTGTCAGGTTGTTGATGGCTTCGCGCAGTTTAGTGGTGTTGAGGGTGCTGTTGCGCAACTGGGTCTTCAGTTTCTCTATCAACTCGCGGTTGTTGCGCATGGTAGCCTCGATGACTGAGATATTTTGCTTAATGTCCGCTACCGACGAGGAGGATTCCAGAGTGTTCTTGTCGATGTTGACCTTGCCTTCTGCCTCGTTGATGCGACGGAATCCGTCCTGAATCTCCCCGAAGGTTCCCATCAGTTCGTTGATTTCGCCGTCTTTGCGGTTGATTACATCCAACAGTGAATCGCGCTCGGCATTCACATTCTCATCTTGTTTGCTCTCTTGTTGCTCGTTGCACGCTGCCATCAGAAAGCATGTAGCTGCTAAAGTGAATATAATCTTTTTCATCGTTCTATACTTGTTTTAGTTCGTAATCCTTTTTACTTTCTCGTATACCTTATTATATATAGGTGCTATTCGAGGGGCTTGTCTTCGTCCTCTTCTTCGGCTTCCAGAGCTTCTTGCTTGAGTCGATATTTCGACTTGCGTACTCCGTCGCCCGTTGAGGCTTTTCGGCGTTTTTCCTTTGTCGGTTTCGTCTCCGTTTCGTTGTTCGATACCTCTTTCTCCTCGTGCAACCCCTCCAGCACAATCACGATTTCGCCCTTGGGCTCCTGTTCCGTGAAGTGTGTTATCACCTCCTGCAGCGAACCGCGCACGCACTCTTCATGTACCTTTGATATCTCCCGGCACACACACACCTGTCGTTCCGGTGAGAAGACCTCGGCAAAGAGAGAGAGCGTCTTCACCAGTCGATACGGTGATTCGTAGAAAATCATTGTGCGCGTCTCCTGTTGCAGCGCCGTCAGTTTGTTCATCTTACCCTTCTTCTGCGGCAGGAAACCCTCAAAGCAGAAGCGTTCATTGGGAAGACCCGATGCCACCAGCGCCGGTACAAAAGCTGTGGCACCCGGCAGGCAAGTTACTTCGATGCCCGCTCTCACCGCCTCGCGCACCAACAAGAATCCCGGGTCGGAGATTCCCGGAGTGCCGGCATCCGTTATCAGGGCTATGTTGGTACCCGCCTTGAGTCGCTCCACCATCTGTCCCAACGTCTGGTGCTCGTTGAACTTATGGTGCGACATCATGGCGTTCTTTATGCCATAATGTTTCAGCAGGATACCCGATGTCCGTGTATCCTCTGCGAGAATGAGATCCGCCTCCTTCAATACCCTGATGGCACGGTATGTCATGTCTTCGAGATTGCCCACCGGAGTGGGTACTAGGTATAATATCCCCATCGTTTTCATTCTTTTGAGCCACAAATATACTAATAATTTGTTTCTTTGCCGAATTTTTCGCATCTTTTTCGTAAAACTTTTGCCATTCTGACGGAAAACCACTATCTTCGCTGATGTTTTCTATACCAAATGAACTAATTTTATGCTTGAACAAAAGATAACTTTCGATTCCTTTGTGCGCGGAGGTCTCTCTGTGGCGGGGGCTATTGCGGTGTTGGCATTGCTCAATTATTTGAGTCCGGTGTTGTTGCCTTTCTTTGTGGCGTGGCTCTTGGCGTACATGATTTATCCGCTGGTGAAATTCCTTCAGTACAGGATGCATTTGCGCAATCGTGTGCTGTGTATCTTCTTGGCGTTGGCGCTTATTGTTTGCGTCTTTTCGGGAATTGTCATGTTGGTGGTGCCTTCGGCGGTGGAGGAGTATGAGAAACTGCGTACTCTGGTGACGGACTATGTGGTGAACGGTGCGCGCAATTCCACGATTCCGGGTACGGTGGAGCGTTTTATTCAGGAGAATTTGGACCAGACATCCATCTTGCAGTTTCTCAACGAGGATTCTGTGTTGGAAGCGCTCAAGCAGTTGGTGCCGCAGGTGTGGAACATCATCTATGAGACGGTGAGTTTCATTATCGGTATTTTTACGTCGGCTATTATCCTTTTATATATGTTCTTTATCTTGATGGACTATGAGAAGATAGCTCGTGGCTGGATGGGATTGGTTCCGGTGCGTTTTCGTCGTCTTTTTTCGGGTATTGGTCACGATGTGCAGAGTGGCATGCAGGCGTATTTTCGTGGTCAGGCTTTGGTGGCGGCATGCGTGGGTGTGTTGTTCGCGCTGGGTTTTTTGCTGATTGATTTTCCCATGGCGATTGCGTTGGGGTTGTTTATCGGGTTATTGAATATGGTGCCGTATCTCCAGACGATAGGTCTTTTGCCGACGGTGATTTTGGCGTTGTTGAAGGCGAGTGATACGGGTGAGAACTTTTGGATGGTTCTTGTATCGGCGTTGTTGGTGTTTGTGGTGGTTCAGTTGATTCAGGATATGATTTTGGTGCCGCGCATCATGGGTAAGGTTACGGGATTGAATCCGGCGGTTATTCTCTTGTCGTTGTCGGTATGGGGATATTTGCTGGGGATGATTGGACTGATATTGGCGCTTCCGCTTACGACGATTATCTTGTCTTATTACCATCGTTTCATCCTTCACGATGAGTCGGAGGCGGAGCGTCGGGCTCGTAAGGAGCGGTATAAGAAGGATTCTCAGAATTGATTTATGGGGGAGAAATGGGCGATTTTTGCGTATAAAGTATAAAAAACGGATGAAATATTTGGTGGTTTCGCAAAAAATATCTACCTTTGCACCCGCAAATCAGCAATAACGGATGATCCGCTAGCTCAGCTGGTAGAGCACAACACTTTTAATGTTGGGGTCTTGGGTTCGAGCCCCAAGCGGATCACCAAAAAATCGCGAGTCACTGAAAAGTGATTCGCGATTTTTTTTGATAGTGGAGGCATAACACCAACCTATCGAAAACATACACGAGAAAGCCTATGTTTCTGTCCATCCGGATGGGGAAACATCCACATTGTTGGGACGTTTCGTGGAACTTCCTCAAAAAACCGGCAAAGTCCCTACGCTGTGGATGGCTATTATCCGCAGTGTAGGGACTTCCTTCAAAAACTTAAATTAATATATTGTGTGTCGTATCCTTCATACAATCTTTTACCTTATAACTCAAGTTTCGGATTTGTGTAAACAACAACGAGAGAGCCATCCACAGTG
>CAYSOK010000103.1:0-3993 GCA_964432645.1 uncultured Bacteroidaceae bacterium
CAAAAATCCTTTTTTTACAGAAAATATTCAGTATCTTTGCGCCAAAATAGCAAAAAGGTATGGAAGAATACATAAAAATAACCATTCCGGAGGCGGAAGTGGTGCGTGCTGCGGCTGAGGATATGGATGCGTTCGTGGGGGTCTTCTACGATGCAATCATGGAGGCTTGCGGGGGTGCTCTGACGGCGGATGTGATGCAGCGACTGCATGCGGACCAGGTGACGCTGGTGGCGTATGTCATGATGAGAAACGAGGTGATGGATGGGGGATTCGTGCAACTTATCCACAATGGATATGGTCCCTTTATCTTCGAAAATCCATTTGCCAAGGCGATGCGTCTGTGGGGACTGAGGGAGTTCTCTAAGTTCTTGTATTCGGCGCGGGAGTTGTATGTGCTGCACCGGGGGGACATCGAGAGGGATTGCTCGGATGAGGAGTTTATGGCGATGTTTGAACGCTACCCGGAGTTCGACGAACTGGACGATGCTTTCGTGGAGATGGAGGAGGAGGTGACCGAGGCGGTGGCGCACTATGTGGATGAACACATAGAGAATTTTGCTACCATCGTATAGCGTTCCTTCTATATATATAATAGGTATAATATTTGGCGAGATGAACAAGGATTTGAAACCTAAGATTATTAATATAAAGAACAAGCGGGCGAGCTTCGACTATGCTTTTATCGATAAGTATAAGTGTGGCATCGTGCTCACGGGTACGGAGATCAAGTCTATCCGCTTGGGTAAGGCGAGTTTGGTGGATACGTTTTGCTACATCAACAATGGTGAGGTGTGGGTGAAAAACATGCACATCGCGGAGTATTTCTATGGGTCGTACAACAACCATGTGGCGCGTCGCGATCGTAAACTCTTGTTGAACCGTAAGGAGATACGCAAGCTGGAGTCGGAGACCAAGAGTCCGGGTGTCACACTGGTGCCGGTGCGTCTGTATATAGACGACAACGGGAGGGCCAAGGTGGAGATAGCTCTGGCGCGCGGTAAGAAGGAATACGACAAGCGCGAGAGCTTGAAGGAGAAGGCGGACCGACGCGAGATGGATAGGATGTTTAAGAAGTTTAAATAATGTAATTGTCGAAATATGAGTAGCTTGAAAGATTTGGTTAAAGAGCGCATCTTTATCTTGGATGGTGCCATGGGAACCATGATTCAGCAGTATGGGCTGACGGAGGATGATTTTCGTGGCGACCGTTTTAAGGATGTTCCGGGACAGATGAAGGGCAACAATGATATCCTTTGTCTTACGCGTCCGGATGTCATTCGCGACATCCATCGCAAGTATCTGGAGGCGGGGGCGGACATCATCGAAACCAACTCGTTTTCGGGTCAGCGCATCAGCATGGCGGATTACCATGTGGAGGCGTATTGTAGGGAGATTAACACGGCGGCGTGTCGTTTGGCACGCGAATTGGCAGATGAATACACGGCACGCACTCCGGAGAAACCGCGCTTTGTGCTGGGATCTGTGGGGCCGACGAATCGTACTTGTAGCATGAGTCCGGATGTGAACAATCCGGCGTATCGTGCCCTCACGTACGATGATTTGGTGGATGCTTATGTGGAACAGATGACGGCGATGCTGGAGGCGGGAGTCGATGGATTACTGATTGAGACTGTGTTTGATACGCTGAATGCCAAGGCTGCTGTTCGTGCGGCGGAGATCTCTATGGAGAGGACGCAGCGCGAGGTGCCGTTGATGCTGAGCATCACGATTGCCGATAAGGGGGGACGTGTGTTGAGTGGTCAGACGCTGGAGGCGTTTTTGGCGAGCTTGCAGCATGCTCCGTTGTTCTCCATCGGTTTGAACTGTTCGTTTGGAGCACGTGATATGAAACCCTTCTTGCGTCGTTTGGCGGAGCGTGCTCCCTTCTATATTTCGGCGCATCCGAATGCGGGATTGCCCAATAGCTTGGGGCTTTACGACCAGACGCCGGAGATGATGGCGGAGCAAATCGGGGAGTTTGTGGAGGAAGGATTGGTGAATATAGTGGGCGGATGTTGTGGTACAACGGATGCTTACATAGCGCGTTATCAGGATCTTATCACGGAGCGTGGGGAGGATGGTAGTGTGACGTATCGCCAACCGCATGTGCCGGCAAGGGCCACGCAGAACATGTGTCTGAGTGGTCTGGAACTGCTGGAGGTGACTCCGGAGAGCAACTTCATCAATGTGGGTGAGCGTTGCAACGTGGCGGGTAGTCGCAAGTTCCTGCGTCTTATCAAGGAGAAACAATATGAGGAGGCTTTGAGCATCGCTCGCAAACAGGTGGAAGATGGTGCTTTGGTCTTGGATATCAATATGGACGATGGTCTGCTGGATACTCCGGTGGAGATGGCGCATTTCTTGAATCTCCTGGCTTCGGAGCCTGAGATTTGCAGCGTGCCCTTCATGATTGATTCTTCCAAATGGGAGGTAATCATGGCGGGACTGAAGTGTGTGCAGGGTAAGTGCATCGTCAACTCCATCTCTCTGAAGGAGGGGGAGGAGAAGTTCCTCGCGCATGCTCGTGAGGTGAAGCGCATGGGTGCTGCTGTGGTGGTCATGGCGTTTGACGAGGTGGGGCAGGCGGATACTTACGAACGCAAGATAGCGGTCTGCGAGCGGGCGTATCGCTTGTTGGTGGACCGGGTGCAGTTCCCACCTGAGGATATCATCTTTGACCCCAATGTGTTGGCGGTGGCTACGGGTATGGAGGAGCACAATAGTTATGCGCTCGACTTCATCCGTGCCACGGGGTGGATTCGAAAGAATCTCCCGGGGGCACACGTGAGCGGTGGTGTGAGCAATCTGTCTTTTAGCTTCCGTGGTAACAACTATATACGTGAGGCGATGCATGCGGTGTTCCTCTATCATGCCATTCAGCAGGGGATGGATATGGGTATCGTAAATCCTTCTACCAATGTTCTTTATACGGATATACCTAAGGATGTGCTCGAGGCTGTGGAGGCGGTTATCTTGAACAAGGATGCAGGTGCCGGAGAGCGTCTCATAGAGTTGGCTACGGCGCTCAAGGCGCAGGCGGAGAGTGCAGGCGATGCCAAGAGTGTGGCGGCTGCGGACAAGGATGCATGGCGCACGGAGTGTGTGCAGGAGCGTCTGAAGCATGCGCTGGTGAAGGGCATCACGGACTATCTGGAGACGGATCTGGAGGAGGCGCTGAGGTTGTATCCGCATGCGGTGGATATCATCGAGGGGCCGCTGATGGATGGCATGAACGTGGTGGGTACGCTTTTTGGTGACGGTAAGATGTTTTTGCCGCAGGTGGTGAAGACGGCTCGTACCATGAAGCGTGCGGTGAGCATCCTTCAACCGGTGATTGAGCGGGAGCGTGGCGATGCGTCTGCTTCTACTTTTGCGGGAAAGGTGTTGTTGGCTACGGTCAAGGGGGATGTACACGATATCGGTAAGAACATCGTTTCGGTGATTATGGCGTGCAACAATTATGAGATTATCGACTTGGGGGTTATGGTGCCGCCGGAGGAGATTGTGCGTCGTGCCATCGAGGAGAAGGTGGATCTTATAGGTCTGAGTGGATTGATTACGCCGAGTCTGGATGAGATGGTGACGGTTTGTCGTGAGCTCAAGGAGGCGGGGGTGGATATCCCGGTGATGATTGGTGGTGCGACAACGAGTGAACTGCATACGGCGCTGAAGATAGCTCCGGTGTATGGGGGGCCGGTGGTGTGGCTCAAGGATGCGTCGCAGAATGTCACGGCGGCGGCTCAATTGTTGAGTGAGCAGGAGTGTGGCAGGTATGTGGATTCGTTGAAGCAACACTACAGCGAACTTGTGAAAGGGCATGAACAGCAGGAGAATAAGACGGTCTCTCTGGAGGAGGCGCAAAGGAATAAACTGAATCTGTTCTAGTCTTTCCGGGGGAGGATTCTTTCGTAAGAATAGTGAATCCTTGTGGATGTTTTCTCACCATTCGGCATGTATCACGTGCCGGGTTTTTGAGGACGCTCCACGAAGCGT
>CAYSOK010000103.1:4093-6164 GCA_964432645.1 uncultured Bacteroidaceae bacterium
GTGGATGGATTCATCCGAGGAGTTTCCATTCACGATGTGATGGCGGGAAAGGATAAAAATCCGGATTTGAATAAGTCCGAAACTAAAATAAAGGAATGAAAAGTAAGAAAGATTATGGCTTGAAGCACTGGTTGCTCATGGTGCTCATGTTGGTCACCCACGGAGCTATGGCTCAGCTGGAGAATCCGGCGGAGTTTAAAACTTCGTTTCGTGTGGTGTCAGAGAAAGAAGCGGAGATTTCGTTTGTCGGTAAGATAGAGAGTGGATGGCATATCTACTCCACAGGTCTGCCGGAGGATGGACCTACATCTGCCTCGTTTCATGTGGACAAAATCTCCGGTCTGTCACCGAAAGGGAAGTTGCAGACACGGGGTAAGGAGATAGAAGCTTACGACGATATGTTTGGTATGAAACTGCGTTACTTCGAACACGAAGTGACGTTCGTTCAGTCGTTTACCATCACGCAGAAGGAGTATGCGGTGAAGGGTTATCTGGAGTATGGAGCATGTAGCGAGGAGGCATGTATGCCGCCAACTGCCGTCAACTTCAACTTCCATGGCGAGGCCGTCGCCGGAGAAACTCCCGAGGCAGATGCTGCTGTAGAAGAGACGGCTGTGGCAGTGGATACTGTGGTCATGGATTACGCCCTGGCGGACAGCACAGCCACGGACAATGAATCCCTGGACACAAACGACTGGTGGCGTCCGGTCACAGAGCAGTTGACAGCACTCAGCGGTGGCGCTTCACAAACCGCCAATAAAGGTCTCTGGGCCATCTTCCTATTAGGCTTCCTAGGCGGACTGGTGGCACTCTTCACTCCGTGTGTATGGCCCATCATCCCCATGACGGTGAGCTTCTTCCTCAAGCGCAACAAGGACAGCCGTAGTAAAGGCGTGCGCGAGGCATGGCTCTATGGAGCAAGTATTGTGGTCATCTATGTGACTATGGGACTGTTGGTTACCCTGATATTTGGAGCCAACGCACTGAATATGCTCTCCACCAATGCCTACTTTAACCTCTTCTTCTGCCTGATGTTGGTGGTGTTTGCTGCCGGTTTCTTCGGATGGTTCGAACTGACGTTGCCTGCCTCCTGGAGCAATGCTGTGGATCGCAAGGCAGAGGCTACGACGGGTTTGTTGAGCATCTTCCTCATGGCGTTCACGCTCACCCTGGTGAGTTTCTCCTGTACGGGTCCGATTATCGGTTTCCTTTTGGTGGAGGTTGCCACCACGGGCAGCATCATAGCTCCTACGGTGGGAATGGCGGGGTTTGCCATAGCATTGGCACTGCCGTTCACGCTCTTTGCTCTTTTCCCCGCCATGTTGAAGCGTGCGCCGAGGAGTGGTGGTTGGATGAACGACCTCAAGGTATGTTTAGGCTTCCTGGAGTTGGCTTTTGCGTTGAAATTCTTCTCCGTAGCAGATTTGGCGTATGGTTGGCACTTGATGGATCGCGAGGTATTCTTGTGCATTTGGATAGTGTTGTTTGCGCTGTTGGGCGCCTATCTCATGGGATGGTTCCGCTTTGCACACGGCGAAGAGGATATGATGGAGGAGCCATCGGAGAGTGCTCCCTTGTCAACCCCTGTTCCCAAGTTTTTTCTAGCGATGGCAAGTTTTGCGTTTGCGCTCTATATGGTACCGGGACTCTGGGGTGCTCCGTGTAAGGCAATCAGTGCATTTGCTCCGCCCATGAATACGCAGGATTTCAATCTCTATGACAATGAAGTGAAGCCGATGTTCAACGACTTCGATGCCGGAATGTCGTATGCCAAGCAGCAGGGCAAGCCGGTGATGATAGATTTCTCCGGACACGGTTGTGTGAATTGTCGTAAGATGGAGAGTGCTGTGTGGAGTGATGCCACGGTGTCATCGATATTGACGGAGGATTATGTGCTCATCACGTTGTTTGTGGACGATAAGACGCCTTTGGCTGAGCCGATTATCATTCGGGAGAACGGTGGTGAGACGATTCTGCGCACGGTGGGTGACAAGTGGAGTTATTTGCAGCGTAGTAAGTTTGGGGCCAATGCGCAGCCGTTCTACGTGCTTCTGGATAATGAGGGTTTGCC
>CAYSOK010000104.1:0-6017 GCA_964432645.1 uncultured Bacteroidaceae bacterium
ACTACACAATTTCTTCTCCTGTTTCACATGAATGGGGTGCTCGAAACAAAAACGAGCTCCACCCTTATACTCCGTATCCACAAATACCGCACCGTGCATGAGTTGTGCAATCATATTACAAATGTGCAATCCCATACCGATGCCCTTTTTCGAATTTGCCACCATGTGGAAACGCTGGAACACCGCCTCTTCTTCTCCCTTGGGAATACCGCGTCCCGTGTCCGTTACGCTAAAAAGAACCGTTTCCTCTAAAATCATATACCCCAGAGTGATATGTCCCTTTTCCGTGTACTTGCATGCATTCGTCATGAAATTGGTGAGCACCTGCGTCAAACGCTCCTCGTCCGTGTAGAGCAGGAACTGGTCGTTCGGATCCGGTTCGTAGTGCGTCTGCACCTCCTTTGCCACACGACTCTTCACACTCTCCATCACGTGGAAACAAAGTTTGTGTATGTTCACCCAACTATAATGCAACTTGTAGGAACCCGATTCAAAATTGGAAATATCCAACACATCGTTTACCAATGTTACCAACATGTTGGCATTACTCTCAATGAGTTCCGTCATCTGTGTCTTCTCCTCATCGCTCAAGCACTCCGCCATCTCACCGTGCAACAATTCATTGAATCCCGCAATTGCATTCAGCGGCGTACGTATTTCATGGTTCATGTTCTGGAAGAACAACGACTTCATCTGTTCCGCATGTATCGCCTTGTCGCGCTCCTTCTTTATTTTCAAGGAGTGTATCACCTCAAAAAGGATGTATCCACCTATGATTAAAAGGATGAGTACCACCAAGATGATACCGTAAGACAGAATCATGGAATTCACCTCACTGCTCAACTCGTTCGCTCTTTCCTTCTGTTTCCTCAAACGACGTTTCTGGCGGTTTTCCAATCGCTGTTGATGCAGGATGCGGTTCTGCAACAGCAACTCGCTACGGTTCAGCAAAGCGCTGTCCCCCTCCTGTTGAATCTGCATCTCCATGTTCAGACGCTCCAACTCCGCCAAGTGCTGCTTCTCCTGCACCTGCAACAAGTTCAACTTGTGTGCTTCGTTCTCTATCGCCTCGTTCTCAAGATCCACCTTTCTGTAATCCAGTATGTTCGTATATTGCTCAAAGAGAGGCGTTAGATTTATTTTGCGCAGTTTCGCCAATCGCTGTTCAAACTGCGTGTAGTATTTAATGGCATTAACCGTATCCTTCAGAGCCGTGTAAGCATACGCCAACTCCAAGTCCTTGCGCAGCGGTATGTTGCCTGTGGTTGCCATGGCGCGCTCCTCGAGCGCCTCCTTCCACTTGTTTTGCGTGAACCCTAAGTAATAAAATCTTGCCACGTGGTAGGTAGAGATAATCACATTGCTCTTGTACGTCATGTTCTTATACAACTTCTCCAGGTGGTTCATATATTTTTCACTCGCCCCCTTGTCGTGTTGTGCGCAAGCCGTCATTACCTGCAGTGATGTTACCTCCACATCGCGTTCGTAGTTGCCCGCCGTTAGCTTTTTGGCACGTCTCAAGTAGTTCATAGATGCATCATAGTCTGCCACATCGAACAGACAAGTTGCTATGCGTCGGTACGTTACGTAGTGGTTGGCATGCGACATATCCTCGTAGTCCAAAGACTCCATATAACTGGCTATGGCAAAACCGTATAGAGCATGTTCCTGAAACAGTCTACCTATCTTCTGATAACATCGAGCCACCTCCTCATACGATTTCTTCTTCTTGGAACTGCGGATGTCGTCCAGAAGGTCGTTAATCTCCTTCTCAATGGGTTTCGTGCGGCTCACCAACTGTTCATCGTTTGTGTTGCTCTGTGCTGTGGCGGTGGTAAAGAGAGCACCCACGCACCAAATGAGTAATAAAACTATCTTTTTCATGCGCATGCTCCTTCCTTTGTGACCTGTTTAACCGGCTCCTGCGGCATCTTGAAACAGAGGATGCACTCCTCCGGAACATCCGTGGCTTCGGTATAGAGTGACCCCTTCAGTAGACGGGCGATGAGTACGGCGATACGCATATTCCCGTTGTTGTCGAGCATGGTGTCGCGGTGCGATTTCTCGTTGGTTTTCAGTATCTCATCGGTATGATTACGAGTGTTTTGATCCTTTCCGGTGAAGCGTATCGAGAAGACACGGTGCTTCTTTTCGCGTACACTGCTTACGTAGATATCGTCGCGTGAGTTACGACAAGCATAAGAGGTGAGGATGGTCAGCAACTGCTGCAAGCGTTGATGGTCGGAGTGCAACATCTCGTCGTCTATGCGTGTGGCTACTATGTTGTGACGGTCGTTGTCCGTTCCGGTGGTGAGAATCACTGCTTCCAGTAGATTGGTTACCATGAAGTCGGAGTTGTAGAGTTTGTATGTGCCACTTTCCAACTTGCTGATATCCAGTACATCATTGACCATGGTGGTGAGTAGTTCGGAGTTGGCGCGTATGTATCCCGCAATTTTCTTCTTCTCTTGGTCTGACAGTGTTTCCGCTACGTCGCTGTTCAGTATCTCGTTGAACCCCAGGATGGCGTTCAGCGGTGTACGAATCTCTGTACTCATGGTGCGGTAGAAGAGTGTCTTTTCTCTGTCTGCTTCACGTGCACGCTTGCGCTCCATGCTCAGCAACTTTAGGCGAGAACGGGTAAAGACAATGATAAAGATGCAGCATCCTATAATGGCGATAATCAGTACCACTCCTACACCGATTTGTATCTTTTGTTTACGGAGTTCTATCTTTTCCTGACGTTCGCGTATGCTACTCTTCTGTGCTTCAAGTTCTTGACGTCTCTTTAACTCCAGCGTTTTATTCTCCTTCTCCTTGCGGTCCTGCTCCATCTGCTTGTTGCGCATGTGTTTTTGTGCGAGTTCCAATTTCTGCTGCTCCATGAGCATCAAGAGTTTGTTTTGTTGTAGGCGTGCTTCATCGAGTGCCAACAGTGTTTTGGCACTTTCGATACTATCCTTCTTTCGTTCCTGCTGTTCTCGCTGTCGTTTTCCGGCGCGGTACTGCACAATGATTTTGCTTGCTTCCCGCTCGTTGGCACGTTCGAGATTTGCTATGGCAAGTAGGTCGTTGAGCGATGTTTGGGAGTCCTTTTTGCGGTTTGCCAACATCTGGTGAATGCGATAAACCGGTAGCCGCATCTCGGCTATGGCGGAGAAAAGTCCCCATTCCGTGTTGTCGAGACGTGCTCTATATAGGTCCTTTATGGATTGAAAGAACTGTATGTCTTCTATCTGGTCTTCAAGAGTGTACACATCTTTTTCCGCCAGATTGTACCAGTAGGTGGCTTCTTCTCTGTTGAATTTGTCTTTGGAACAGCTGTATAGCAGCGCCATGTAGTGCATGAGGGTTTTATAGTTGTCGGAACTCTGTGGACTTGCCAGTACCTGTTTGGCGGCACTTATGGCTTTGTCGAAATCCTGCAGTTGATAGTATGTGAACGAAAGAAACGCATACAGTGGTGCGATGCTGCTGTATCCGGTTTCCTTGCTGTAGGCTAGAGCTTGCTCGTATTTGTAGAGTGCGTATCGATAGTGGCGACTGTAGTAGTAGATGTTTCCGGAGAGTATCATGCTGTAGGCGATGCCGTGCTTGTTGTTTCGTTTCAGAGCGTCTCGTTGATAGGCATTTAGTTCAAGGAGTGCGGTTTCGAAGTTCTTCTTGGTGATGTAGTAGTTGATTAGATTGTCCCAACTGCCGAAGTAGTATTGCAGGTAGGGGGTGGAGGAGCAGAACTCCTTTGCTTCGTCCACGGTCTTAATCAATCGTACGGAGTCTTTTTGTGACTGATAATAAACGGTTTTCTCGTATTTTGCCAGACATTGTCCTTTTAAATCTCCTTTGGCGCGGGCGAGTTCAAAGAGTGAGTCGCTACGTGCGGGAGAACCTTCCAGGGTGATGATTTTGTCCATATATACAAAGTATTCATAGACCTCGTCGTTCAGTTTGTACGCATTGTTCTGTGCTGAGATTGCTGTGCATACCAAGAATGTGACGATGCCTATCAATAAACGTATATATATATAGGTACGGTTCCTCATAATGTCTTGCCTTTGTAGTGAAATAAGGTTTTGCAAAGATAAGTGTATTTTGGAAAATATACAAACTTAAACGGAATAAATTTGATTTTTCTGAAAAAATAGTGGTGAAATCTAAAAAAAGAAGCCCCATTCGTGTGTCTTGTGAACGGGGCTTCATGAATATTCAAATCGAATTATTCTTCGGTGGTGCCTGTGTTTTGGCTGGTTTCTAGTTCATAAAGTGTTCTTGCGGTTGACATGTAGTTGCCCAAAGATGAGCCGCTTGCTTTCTTGGTGCTTGAGCTGGAACCTCCTTTGCATGATGCGGGGTAGCTATTGCCATTGGTGTAGATGTAATGATACAGAGCGAAAGATTTGTTCATGTCATACTCTGTTTCCGTTTCAAGTTCCGGTTGATTGGCCTTGGGCGTGATGTTTACCGTGCATGTTGCGTTGGTGGCGTAGTTGCTTGTGCCGTTACAAACTGTTGTGATAACGGTGTCCTTGGTCAGTGTGACGTCGGAAATGCGTTCTCCGTTTGCGGTTGTGTAGCTGACGGTGATGTCAAAGAACTGATAATACGTGTCAGCAAGTTTGATTGAACAATAGGTTTTCACGGAATCAACAGCAAGACTGTTGTCGGATTTCGTTACTACTTCGTTGTCGTCATCACTGCAAGATGCGAGTGATACTGTCATGGTCATAGTCAAGAGGGCTACAATCATTTTCCATAAATTGGCTCTTTCCATAATAATTTTGTTTACATAAATGTTCTCTCTAAAAAGAGATTTGTTAAATCGATGTGCAAAGTGCTGCAAATGTAAGCGCTTTTTTGATAATAAACAAACTTTGCGGAAAAAAGTTTTAATAGTGGAAGATTTTTTGGAAAACTATATTTTTGCGTCTTTGTTAAGATAGAAAAAACACCTAATTTTGCCTTGTTTTCGGCTTGTTTCGAAGGCGGTATTATACTCAAGTTTCGTAGTGGTGTAAACAACAACGAGAGAGCCATCCACGAAACGTTCCTACATGGGTGGATGTCTCTTGTGGGACTATATACACAAATCCGAAACTTGAGTTCTTGATAGATGAAACCAAAAGCCCTATTCATGTGCCTCATGAATAGGGCTTAATTGTATCCTTAAAATGAATTATTGCTGGTTCTTTCTAGTGTCTCCATCATAAAGCGTTTTCTCGCTTGCTATGTAGTTGACCAAATTAGCACCTTTGGCACTTTGTGTGGATGGGCTGGAACTTCCACTGAGGCTAGAGGCAGTCTTGCTTCCACCTGTATAAGTGTAATGGTACAAGGCTATGGTTCTACTCATGTCATAAATAGTCTCTGCTTCAAGCTCCGGTTGCTCAGCCTTGGGAGTAGCTTTAATGACGCATGTTGCGTAAGTGGAGTAGTTGCCTGTTCCGTTACAAACCGTTGTAATGGTAGTGTCCTTGGTGAGTGCAACGTCGGAAATCAACTCGCCGCTGGCATTCGTGTAAGTGACGGTGATGTCAAAGAACTGATAATACGCATCAGCTAACTGAATCTTACAATAAGTCTTCACTGAGTCAACGGCAGTAGTGCTACTGTTAGAACCCGTTACCACTTCATTCTCGTCGTCGTCACCGCAAGATGCGAGTGAAACTGTCATGGTCATAGCCAAAAGGGCTACAATCAAATTCCAAAATTGAAATCTTTTCATGTACTTTAAGTTTAGTAATAAATAATGTTGTCTTGATAACAAGACAAGTTAACGTTGCAAATGTAGTTCGTTTTTTCGAAAAAAGCAAATGAAATTCAAAAAAAATAACGTAAAGATGAAATAAAGTCGTTTTTTTAATAAAACAAGCTGTTTTTTTCTAAAATGTTTTTGCTTTTGTAATTATCTTTGTACCTTTGCAACAGACTAATACAAACAAGTGACTATATCTTAACAATAAGTATTATGAGAAAAACGATTATTTCACAACTAGTTATGGCTGTGCTGATGGGTGTAG
>CAYSOK010000105.1:0-5948 GCA_964432645.1 uncultured Bacteroidaceae bacterium
GAACCGGCTTTTTTGAGGACGTTCCACGAAACGTCCCTACACTGTGTATACTCGCATAAACATACTTTCCCTTCCCCTCTATAATAAATAAGGTTCACGCGAGTCCCTTGGAGTTTCCGAAATTCAAACGGAAAAACGCACCGTTTTTCACCCCTAAACTCACTACTTTTCAACAAAAAACACACTGAAAAACCTATCGAAAAGTACTATAAAACCCGTCAAAGTCTAGGAGAATCCAACAACTTTTCCGCGGAGAAAAATATATTTCTCCGCGGAAAAAATATTTTATCTCGGTTTTGTTTGAAATTTTCGCGGCGGAAGAAAATTTTCGAGTGACACATCTCCTCGCAAACACCTTTTCGAAACCAAAAATCATACCCTTCAAAAATGTGTCACACTCGCAGTGTATCAATATACTAAATCAACGCATATTTTTGCATCTGCGCAAAAAACCATCGTAACTTCATATTTGCACAAAAAGTGTCATATCTGTCAAAATGCCTCGAAAGATACTAATACACAATGAAATAGACACGAAAATATCTGTCACCGTGGGGGATGTTGTTTTTGTAAGTTATTTTTCATGAGTACAGATTCAATTTACATTGTTTTTGTGGGGGGGGTTAAGCCATGCGGCATGTACCACGTGTCGGTGTTTTGAGGACTTTCCACGAAACGTCCCTACACTGTGGATATTTACCCATCCGAATGGAACACCCATGTGAGAACATTTCGTGAATGACACGAAAAGAAACTTTTCCACGCAACAATAACAAAGGGCCACCTTCCCAGGCAGCCCCTATTATATTTTAAGTATGTTATAAAATTTGGAGAGAATTGAAACCTTTTTGATAAAGTCTCTGTTTTAAGAATCTTTCCCCTTTTTATATTGTATTACGAAAGCATCAAACTAAATCAACCGTTGTCCCTCACATTCTCCTCACGGAGAGCACGGAGAAACTCCTCGTCAATCTGACCCGTGATATCCACAATCTTAAACTGATTGTTATCACACTTCAGTACCACCAATTCCAGTACCACACCATTCTTACTCCGAGTGTAAAGACGAACACCGCAATCATCGTTCTCATAACAACAACGAAAACGATTCGCGTTCTTCTGCAACAACTCACGCGCCTTACTACAATATGCAGACGCCGAACGGTCCACCATCACAATACGGAAACCATCAATCTTGTTAAGCACCTCCTCACGATTCGGAATCTTAATCTTATCCAACATCTTGGTGGAAACCGTAATCACCTGTACCAAAGAGTCATTCTTGTACTCACGCTTGTAACGCGTCGCAAAATCCTGCGCAGACAACGGCAACACAAACATGAGCACCCAACACATCAACCAAAATCTTCTCAACATACCCCCGACAAGTTAGATGTTATCACCACCCTCATCGGACGCAGAAGAATCCTCCGACACCTCCGGTACAGACACCGAAGACGGAATAATGGAATCAATAACATGCTCCACCTGAAGCGCCTCCGAAACCATATCCAACGCCGAATTCACCTGATCACAAGCAGCCTCCGGATCCGTGTACGTATCTACATACGTATCCGACTCCTCCTGACCACCCATGTACATGGTACGCTGAGCCACATTGCCAATCGTAAAGAGAATCGCTACTACAGCAACCGCCTTTGCCAACGGCATGAGACGAGAAAAAAACGGGATGCGACGCGCACGCACTACCGTAGGCGCCTTACGCTCCTCCTCATCGACCATGGCCAATATCTTGGCATCGAACTCACTGCCCAACTCCATCTGCTGCTCCTGCTCCATGTAGTCGAAAGCATCCTTGTAACAACGCAACGACTCCGGCAACTCCTCCTGACGGAAGAATAGACGCAAGATGGCTTCCTCCTCCAGAGAGGTCTCACAACGCCAATAGCGCTCCAGCAACTGTTCGATATATTTATAGTCCATATTCATCTATTTCCTTATATTGTTGACGTATCTTCTGACGCGCACGAAAGAGATTCACCTTCACCCACTCTTCGGTGGCGTGCATCACAGTGGCTATCTCCTTGTAACTGCGTCCTTCTATGTCTCTTAGATGCAACACCGTGCGCTGCGCCTCCGGGAGCTCGTTCAACAGGTTGTGTACCAACTGAAGACGCTCTTCGCGCACAAGCTCGTCGTGCGGATTGGAGGCGGTGCCGAGGGTCGGTGCCGAGTCCTCGCCGGGCAGTTCCAACGCTTGAGCGTCCTTCTTGGCACTGCGGTCCAGGGCAAGGTTGCGACAGATGGTGAGACAATAGGCCTCGATGGATTCTATCTCCGGCCATTGATCTCGATTCTTCCAGACCCGAATCATAGTGTCTTGCACTACATCCTCCGCCTCACCACTATTCAGCGTGATGCGAAATGCCAATCGAAAGAGTTTATTCTTGAGTGGCAATATGTGGGTTCTGAAACTGACCTCTTGCATCTCTATACGGATTGACGGATGAGGAGGGAAAAAGTTACACGAAAAAGGGGAAAAAATTTATTTTTTTTCTTCGATAATGGTTCCATGCGTACCGTCGATGGCGGTGGCAAGCGTGATAATCACCTTATTTACACCACTTTCGATGGACTGAAACGCATTCTCGAGTTTCGGTATCATTCCACCCTGAATGATGCCTTTTTCTACATATTCACGGAATTGAGAACGGTCGAGCGTGGGGATGACACTGTTGTCGTCGTTCTCATCGAGCAGCACTCCTGCCTTCTCGAAGCAGTAGATGAGGGTGACATCGAAGTCACGTGCCAAAGCCTTGGCGGTCTCGCCGGCGATGGTATCGGCATTGGTGTTGAGGATGTGACCTTGACCGTCGTGCGTGAGGGGAGCCATAACAGGCACCACTCCCTGGGCTATGAGCTGCGCAAGGAGGTCGGCATTCACCTGCTTGACATCGCCCACGAAACCGTAGTCCACCTCCTGAACCGGGCGCTTATCGGAGAGGATGACATTCATATCGGCGCCTGTGAGACCCAGGGCGTTCACCCCTTTGGCCTGCAGCCCTGCCACGATGTTCTTGTTGACCAATCCGCCGTACACCATGGTGACCACGGAGAGCATCTCGGCATCGGTGATGCGGCGTCCGTTCACCATCTTACTCTCTATGCCCAACTGAGCGGCAATCTTGGTGGCACTGCGTCCGCCGCCGTGTACCAATACTTTCTTGCCCTCGATTCGGGAGAAGTCGTTCAATAACTGTTGCAGTCCGGCGGGGTCTTCTACGATTTTGCCGCCTACTTTTACTACGGTGAGTTGCTCTTTCATTCTTGCAATAAGGTTCTTAGTTGGGTGACTACTTCTTTTACTTTGTTCACATCGTTGAGCACCTCTATGGGAAAGGTGTAACGGGCTGTGCTGTAATAGGGTTCGCGCTGGGAGAGGGATTCCAGGATGTACTGTTTGAGTTCCTCGTCGCTCTTGCCCTTGATGAGGGGGCGTTCGGTGCGCCCCATGCGGAGGTGTACGCTCAAGACCTCGGGTGTGGCCTTGAGATACACGGTCTTGGCTTGTTGGTTGAGGTACTCCATGTTGTCGAAGAAACAGGGGGTGCCGCCGCCGCAGGAGATTACTACGTTTTCAAACTCTGCCACCTCGTGGAGCATGGCGCGTTCTTTCTTGCGGAATCCCTCTTCGCCCTCTTGGGCAAAGATTTTGGGGATGGTGGTGTGGAAGCGTTCCTCTATGTACCAGTCCAGGTCGTAGAAGGGTACGTTGAGTTCGGAGGCGAGTACCTTACCGAGGGTGGTCTTGCCGGCTCCCATATATCCGATGAGTGCTATTCGTATCATTTGTTATTTTTTAGTGCTACGTGGTTTGCGTGTTTTGGTGGTTTCGCCCATCTTTTCTATCCACTCCAGGCACTCGCTGTAGTCCAACTCCATGACGCGTTCTGCCATGGGCTTGGAGAGGCGATAGTTCTTGCCTTTGTAGGAGATGTAGGGACCATAGCGTCCGTCGCGGAGTTCCATGTCTTCGTCCTCGGTGAAGCGTTTGAGATGACTCTTCTTCTCTTGGTTGCGTTTCTCCTCGATGAGGGTGACGGCTTCGTTGAGGGTGATGGTCATGGGGTCGTACTTGGCGGGCAGGGATACATATTTCTTCTCGTGAAGGATGTAGGGGCCGAACTTGCCGGTGCCGATGGTGACGGGTTGACTCTCGTAATCGCCCAATTTGCGGGGGAGTTTGAAGAGTTCTACGGCTTCCTCGAGGGTGATGGTTTCGAGGGTTTGACCGGCTTTCATCTGGGCGAAACGGGGTTTCTCGTTGTCTTCGGCGGTGCCGATTTGGACTACGGGACCGAAGCGTCCTATCTTGACGGATACGGGTTTGCCGGTCTTGGGGTCGTTGCCCAGGAGTCGTTCGCCTGCCTTGCGCTCGGTGCGGCGGTTGGAGGCTGCTTCTACCATGGGTTCGAAACGGTCGTAGAAGTCGTGCATAAGGCCGGTCCATTCGAGTTTGCCTTCTGCCACTTCATCAAAGTCTTTTTCGATGTCTGCGGTGAAGTTGTAGTCGATGATTTGGGAGAAGTTTTCCACCAGGAAGTCGTTGACTACTATACCGATATCTGTGGGTATGAGTTTACCCTTTTCTTGTCCGTAGTGTTCCTCGCGCTGCACCTCGGTGATTTGTCCGTTGCGGAGGGTGAGGACGTTGACGGGGCGTGTCTCGGCGGGGCGATCGCCCTTCTTGACATATTCTCGTTGTTGTATGGTGCTGATGGTGGGGGCGTAGGTGGAAGGACGTCCTATGCCGAGTTCCTCGAGTTTACGTACGAGTCCGGCTTCGGCGTAGCGCTGTGGGCGCTGTGTGTAGCGTTGGTCGGCTACCACTTGTGCGGCTTCCAGGGTTTGTCCCACGGTGAGGGCGGGCAGGAGGGCTGTTTCTTGTTCGCCGTCGCCTTCGTCGTCTACCGATTCGCGATAGACTTTGAGGAAACCGTCGAACTTAACGACTTCTCCGGAGGCGATGTATTGTTCCTCGTGTCCGTTGATGGATACGGTGACGGTGGTCTTTTCTATCTCTGCATCTGCCATTTGTGAAGCGATGGTACGTTTCCAAATGAGTTCATAGAGTTTGCGTTCGGTGGGGTTACCTTCTATTTTGGTACGGTCCATGTAGGTGGGGCGTATGGCCTCGTGGGCTTCTTGTGCGCCTTTCACCTTGGTGTGATACATGCGGGGGTGTACGTACTGTTCGCCCATGGTCTCTGCCACGACCTGTTTGCAGGAGTTGATGCAGAGGTCGGAGAGGTTGGTGGAGTCGGTACGCATGTAGGTGATTTGTCCGGACTCATAGAGTCGCTGTGCGAGGGACATGGTTTGGGACACGGTGAATCCCAACTTGCGAGCGGCTTCTTGTTGGAGTGTGGAGGTGGTGAAGGGTGCTGCGGGCATACGTTTGAGGGGTTTTTGGCTTACCTCCTCTATCTTGTAATCTGCCAGAATGCTGCTTTGCAGGAAGTTGCGCACTTCGTCCACGGTTTTGAAGCGGGTATTGAGTTCGGCCTTCATCTCGGTGACGGCGCCGTTGCCGTCGGGAACGGAGAAGGAGGCTACCACGCGGTATCCGCTCTCGGGGGTGAACTTTTGGATTTCGCGTTCACGTTCCACGATGAGTCGTACCGCCACGCTCTGTACACGTCCTGCGGAGAGGGCGGGTTTCACCTTTTTCCAGAGTACGGGAGAGAGTTTGAAACCCACGATTCTGTCGAGCACGCGTCGTGCTTGTTGGGCGTTCACCAGGTTGATATCGATGTCGCGTGGGTTCTCAATGGCCTTGAGGATAGCGGGTTTGGTGATTTCGTGGAAGACGATACGTTTGGTGTGGTTAGGGTCCAGGTGTAGTACCTCGAACAGATGCCAAGAGATGGCTTCTCCCTCGCGGTCCTCATCGGATGCCAGCCAGACGGTTTCCACTTGTTTCGATA
>CAYSOK010000106.1:0-5848 GCA_964432645.1 uncultured Bacteroidaceae bacterium
GTCTCGCCCGACTCAATCTCGGCACGGGCACGCATGATGATGCGTCCACGTCCGGTCTCGTAAGCATCGCGCACGCCCTGCATGCCGTAGATGTATCCTCCGGTGGGGAAATCGGGAGCCTTCACATACTGCATCAACCCCTCGATATCAATCTCCGGATTTTCGATGTATGCCACGCAGCCGTCAATCACCTCCGAGAGATTGTGCGTAGGGATGTTGGTCGCCATACCCACGGCGATACCGTTGGCACCGTTCACCAGCAAATTAGGGATACGAGTAGGCATCACGGAAGGTTCCTTGAGAGAACCGTCGAAGTTGTCCTCCATATCCACCGTCTCCTTTTCGATATCCTGCATCATCGCCTCACCAATCTCCTGCAGACGACACTCCGTGTAACGCATGGCCGCAGCCGAGTCGCCGTCTACGGAACCGAAGTTACCCTGACCGTCCACCAAGGGATAGCGCAAGTTCCAGTCCTGTGCCATACGCACCAGAGCGCCGTACACAGAAGAGTCGCCGTGCGGGTGATACTTACCCAACACTTCACCCACGATACGGGCACATTTCTTATAGGGCTTGTCGTGTGTATTGCCCATAGATTCCATACCGAAGAGGATACGTCTGTGTACCGGCTTAAAACCATCTCTCACATCCGGAAGAGCACGTGCTACGATTACCGACATAGAATAATCTATGTAGGATTTGCGCATCTCTTCCTCTATGTTTACCTTAATAATTCTGTCTTGATCTAACATCTATATTTACTTCATTTTTTCTATTCAAGAGGGGCATCTCCCCAAAAAATCGTGTAAAGGTACGAAAAATCGGGAAACTGAAGAAATTTATTGCTAAAAAAGCATCATTTTACAAAGTAAATGGAGTTTTATCCGCCCAATCGGAGGTTTTAAATACCAAAAATGGGGTATTGGCACAGGGTTTGTACAAAATATTTAGAGATATGCGAACATTCACAAGAAAAAAGCGTATCTTTGCAACGGAATTATGGTTTAAACAACAAGTACAGATATGGAAAAAGACTTTTCAGAATTTGATTCATCGGGCAAGAAGCCACGGCGTAAGCGTAAGAACACTCCGGAGGATAACGGCGATGCCAAGAAGCATGCTGCCGACGGGGAGGATGCGTCTCAACCTTCCGACAAGGAGGAGGAGAAGCCGACGCACCGACGCAACATCAAGCAGCTTCGGATAGATTTAAACGGTCGTTTTCCTAACGAAGATTTACTGAAAAACCTTACTCCACAGGAGAAGGAGGAGATAGCGGAAGCGTTAACAAAAGAGGCAGAGCAGGAGATTACCGGTGCTCTGCGTGACTTCTTTGATGCTATGGCAAAGGCTGCTCAAAACGCTGCGGGTGTCCAGGAGACTCAAAAGAAGAAGGAAGAGGAGGAGAAGAAGGAGATTCCACCCGTTTCCAAGAAAGAGGAAAAGGAGGATGACGACGACGATGACGACTTCTTCGACGACGATGACGACGATGATGGTTTTCCGAATCCGTTTAGTCAAACACACACCAAGAAGAAGGAAAAGAAGGAGAACGGCAAGGAGAGCAAGACTCCGGCGCTGGACATGTTTGGTCGCAACCTGACCGAGGAGGCGGCGAAGGGCAAGATTGATCCGGTGATTGGTCGTGAGCGCGAGATAGAGCGTGTGGCGGAGATTCTCTCACGTCGCCGCAAGAACAATCCGATTCTGATTGGAGAACCGGGTGTGGGCAAGTCCTCGATTGTGGAGGGACTGGCCATGCGTATCCATGAGGGTACGGCGCCTTCTTGCCTATTAGATAAGGAGATATATGCGCTCGACATGACAGGATTGGTGGCAGGCACCAAGTTTCGCGGTCAGTTTGAGGAGCGCATCAAGGCACTGCTCGACGAGGTGGAGGAGTCGCCCAACATCATCTTGTTTATCGACGAGATACATACGTTGATTGGTGCGGGTGCCTCTCAGGGAGGTATGGACGCTGCCAACATCATGAAACCGGCGTTGGCACACGGACGCATCCGCTGCATCGGTGCTACGACGGTAAACGAATATAAGAAGTCCATCGAGCGCGACGGGGCACTGGAACGTCGTTTCCAGAAAGTGCTGGTGGAGCAACCCACCTACGAGGAGACACTGGAGATTCTGCGCCAAGTGAAGCCCATCTACGAGAAGTTCCACTGCGTGTCCTACACGGACGATGCGATAGAGGCATGTGTACGTCTGTCTCAGCGCTACATCTCGGACCGCAACTTCCCGGACAAGGCACTCGACCTGCTGGACGAGGCGGGCAGCACCACACATCTTAAGCAGGTGGACACGCCCGAATATGTACTGAAGGAGCGTAAGAAACTGGAGAAGATCAACGAGAAGAAACAACGTGCCATCGTGGAGCAAAACTACGAGTTGGCATCGGAATATCGCGACCAGGAGTTCGACCAACAGAAGATGTGTGAGAAGATAGAGAAACGCTGGGAAAAGGAGCGCAAGAACATGCGTACGCCGATTACCGAAGAGGATGTAGAGAAGGTGGTCTCTCGCATCACCGGCATCCCCACGAGTCGTCTCGCCAAGGAGGAGTGGAAACGATTGCGCGACATCAAGGAGGAACTCTCCAATACCATTGTGGCTCAGGAGGATGCTGTAAACAAGGTGATGAAAGCTATCATGCGCAGCAAGGCGGGCATCAAGGATCCCAACCGTCCGGTAGGCACCTTCATGTTCCTGGGTCCTACGGGCGTGGGTAAGACGTATCTCACCAAGCGTCTGGCAGAGTTGTTGTTTGGTTCCGCCGATGCGCTGATTCGTCTCGATATGGGAGAGTACAGCCACTCCTACGAAAGCAGCCGTATGGTGGGTGCCCCTCCGGGATACGTGGGATACGAGGAGGGCGGTCAGCTCACGGATAAGGTGCGTCGTCACCCCTACTCCATCATCCTGTTTGATGAGATAGAGAAGGCGCATCCCGACATCTACAACACGCTCTTGCAACTCATGGACGAGGGTCGATTGACCGATGGTTACGGCACCACGGTGGACTGTCGCAACACCATCATCATCATGACGAGTAACTGTGGTTCTCGTCAACTCAAGCAGATGGGGCAGAGTGTGGGATTTGTATCGCCGGACGAGGAGGCGATTAAGGCCAACTCACAGAGTGTCATCCGCAAGGCGCTGGACAATCGTTTCACACCGGAGTTCCTCAACCGTATCGATGAAATCATCACCTTCAACCAGTTGGGCGAGACGGATATTCTCAAGATTGTCGACCTGGAGCTGAAGGGACTGGAGAAGCGCATGGAGGAGTTGAAACATCCGCTCCGTCTCACGGAAGCAGCCAAGAAGTTCCTGGCGAAGAAGGGATACGATATACAGTTCGGTGCTCGTCCGCTGAAGCGTGCCATCCAGACACATGTGGAGGATGAAATCTGCCAACTCATCATGGATGAAAACCTGATAGAGGGTCAGACAATTGTAGGAGATTGTGCGGAAAACGATACGAAAATCACCTTTAAGGGAGAATAATTAGAATAAATCATAAAAATAGTGTCAATGGGGAAACTTATTGGCACTATTTTTGTAACCCTATGTGCGAAGTGCTTTTTTCATGGAGTGCTGCTATATATAATATAAGGTATAATAAAGAAACAACATACAATTATGGCAAAAGGAAACATTGGGGTTACAACCGAGAACATCTTCCCCGTCATCAAAAAGTTCTTGTATAGCGATCACGAAATCTTCTTGCGCGAGATCGTATCCAACGCTGTCGACGCCACCCAGAAGCTGAAGACTCTGGCCGGCAAGGGCGAAGTAAAGGGCGAGTTGGGCGACTTGACCGTACAGGTGCGTTTGGACGAGAAGGCAGGCACCCTGACCATCAGCGACCGTGGTATCGGTATGACCGCCGAGGAGATTGACAAATATATCAACCAAATAGCATTCTCCGGCGCAAACGACTTCTTGGATAAGTACAAGGAGGATGCCAACGCCATCATCGGTCACTTCGGACTGGGTTTCTACTCAGCGTTCATGGTGAGCAAGAAGGTGGAGATCATCACCAAGAGTTACAAGGAGGGTGCGCTGGCACAGAAGTGGAGTTGCGACGGTTCTCCATCCTTCGAACTGGAGGAGACTCAGAAGGAGGATCGCGGTACGGACATCGTGCTCTACATCGATGACGACTGCAAGGAGTTCTTGGAGAAGAGCAAGGTAGAGGAGTTGCTGAACAAGTACTGCCGTTTCTTGGCTGTTCCGGTGGCTTTCGGTAAGAAGACGGAGTGGAAGGACGGTAAGAATGTGGAGACGGATGAGGACAACGTCATCAACGATACGGCTCCCATCTGGACCAAGAAGCCGAGCGAGCTGAAGGACGAGGACTACAAGGAGTTCTATCGCAAGCTCTATCCCATGAGCGATGAGCCGCTCTTCTGGATTCACTTGAATGTGGACTATCCGTTCAATCTGACGGGTGTGCTGTATTTCCCGAAGATTAAGAGCAACATCGACTTGCAGCGCAACAAGATTCAGTTGTATTGCAACCAGGTATATGTGACGGACTCCGTTGAGGGTATCGTGCCGGACTTCTTGACGCTTCTGCACGGTGTGATTGATTCACCGGACATCCCGCTGAACGTGAGTCGTAGTTACTTGCAGAGTGATAGCAACGTGAAGAAGATTTCCACCTACATCACCAAGAAGGTGAGCGACCGTTTGCAGAGCATCTTCAAGAACGACCGTAAGGATTTCGAGGAGAAGTGGGATGATATCAAGATTTTCATCAACTACGGTATGTTGACTCAAGAGGATTTCTACGAGAAGGCTAAGAACTTTGCTCTCTTCAAGGACACCGAGGGCAAGCACTTCACCTTCGATGAGTATAAGGAGTTGATCAAGGAGAATCAGACGGATAAGGACGGCACTTTGGTGTATCTCTATGCCAACAACAAGGATGCTCAGTACAGCTATATAGAGGCAGCTGTGAACAAGGGTTACAGTGTGTTGTTGCTGGACGGTCAGTTAGACATTCCGGTGGTGAACATGTTGGAGCAGAAGTTGGAGAAGAGCAGTTTCACCCGTGTGGATGGCGATGTCATAGAGCAGCTTATCCGCAAGGAAGAGGATAAGAAGGAGGAGTTGGAGAGTGGCAAGGCGGGTAATTTGTCTGCCATCTTCCAGAGTCAGATGCCGAGTCTTGAGAAGGCGAACTTCAGTGTTCAGACCAAGGCGATGGGTGAGCAGGCGGCTCCGGTGATGATTACGCAGAGTGAGTACATGCGTCGTATGAAGGAGATGAGTCACATCAACGCCGGCATGTCTTTCTATGGTGAGATGCCGGATATGTACAACATCGTTTTGAACACGGATCATGCGCTCATCAAGGGTATCTTGTCGGATAGTGAGAGCAAGACGGCAGAGTCTTTGTCACCGATTGAGGCGGAGATCAATGGTTTGACGGCGCGTAAGGCGGCATTGAATCAGCAGCAGAGTCAGAAGAAGCCGGAGGAGATTACGGAGGAGGAGAAGAAGCAACTCTCCGATTGCGAAGCTTCTTTGCGTCAGGAGGAGGAGAAGAAGAAGTCTATCCTGGGTGATTTTGCGAAGGGCAACAATGCGGTGCATCAGCTCATAGACTTGGCGCTCCTGCAGAATGGTTTGCTCAAGGGAGAAGCGCTGAACAACTTCGTGAAACGTAGTATTCAGATGATTTAATTCTTTCAGGAATAAAAATCCCCGTGAAGTTCTGAACTTCACGGGGAGGCTTTTTGATTCATGTTTCGGATTTGTGTAAACATCCATCCACAGTGTAGGGACGTTTCGTGGAACGTCCTCAAAAAAGCCGGTTCGT
>CAYSOK010000107.1:0-5825 GCA_964432645.1 uncultured Bacteroidaceae bacterium
AAAACGCAGTCTTGTTCGTGGGTTTGTGTATCCATCCACGAGAGAGCCATCCAACATGGTTGGGTGGCTCTCTCGTAGATGTTTACACAAGTCCGCAACTAGAGTATTTATTTCACCACACCGATGATTTCCTGCACAGAACCGCAACCATGCTTCTCCAAGAAAGCATCTATGCCCTGCGCAACCTTTACCGTCACCGTCGGGTCAATGAAATTCGCCGTACCTATCTCTATGGCACTCGCACCCGCCATGAGAAACTCAATGGCATCCTGCGCTGACATGATACCACCCAGACCAATTACCGGAATCTTAACCGCCTTGGCCACCTGCCACACCATGCGCAAGGCCACCGGCTTGACCGCCGGACCACTCAAACCACCCGTGCCAATGGAAAGCTTCGGACAACGCTTCTCTATATCAATCGCCATACCCATGAGCGTGTTGATACAAGAGACAGCATCCGCACCGGCATCCTCCACACTACGAGCAATCTGAGCAATATCCGTCACGTTCGGCGAAAGCTTCACAATAAGCGTCTTGTGATACGCCTCACGCACCGCACGAACCACCGTAGCAGCACCCTCCGGTGTGACACCAAACGCCATACCACCCTGCTTCACGTTCGGACAGGAGATGTTCAACTCTATGGCAGGAATGTTGTCCAACGCATCAATACGCGCTGCACACGCCGCATAATCCTCCGGACTGTTGCCCGAAACATTGACTATCATATTCGTGCGAATATCCTTAATCTCCGGATAAATGTGGTCGCAAAAATACTCCACACCCTTGTTCTGCAAACCCACACAATTGAGCATGCCCGACGCTGTCTCTACCATGCGCGGATAGTCATTGCCCTCACGCGGATTCAGCGTGGTACCCTTCACGATGATACCACCAATCTGCTCCAAATCTACAAAGTCGGCAAACTCCACACCATAACCAAATGTACCGGAAGCCGTCATCACCGGATTCTTAAGTTCCAAAGCACCTATCTTAACACTTAAATCTGCCATAACAATCTATTAATATCAAATACGGGACCCTCCTTACATACACACAAATTTCCTGCTACGGTCTTCTCCACACAACACAAGCAAGCGCCTACGCCACACGCCATCATGTTCTCCAAAGACGCTTCGCAGGCGATGCCCTTCTCCTTGGCATAGCGCGCTACCGCCATCATCATGGGTTTGGGACCACAGGTGGAGATGCGGTCGAAATGTGCCTCCGCGAGTAACGGATGCTGGGTAACAAACCCCTTGCTACCTACGCTGCCATCCTCGGTCGTGATGTATACTTCTCCATACTTCCCAAAGGCGTCCAACTGCAACAAATCGGTGGCTGTACGGGCACCCAACAGGAAGGTGGGTTTGCCACCCATCTTGGCAATCTGCTCTCCGAAATAGAGCAGCGGAGCGATGCCTACCCCTCCGCCTACAAGCAGAATTTTCTCCTCCGGTGTGGCGGGAAGGGTGAATCCATTGCCCAAGGGGAACACCACATTGAGACTGTCTCCAGGCTTCAATTCCGAGAGTTTACGCGTACCCTCTCCCACTATCTGAACGAGAAGCCACAGCTCGTTGCGCTCGTAATCCACAAAGTGAATGGATATGGGACGACGCAGAAACGTGCTCCCGGAACCCTCTACTTTCAGTTCAACAAACTGCCCCGGCAACATCTCGGGCAGTGGGAGCGTGTCTGTCAGTTTCAGCAGTACATGGCGTTCATGCAAACGCTCATTGCTCACGACCGTAAGGTCCTTTACGTACTTTTTCATTCTTCTATTATATAATATAATAATGTATATGCCTTATTCTCTATGCGAGGACAAAGGTATAAAATAAAACGCTAACGGGAGTACTTTTTGTGCAATAAAACACTACTTGGGTCCAAAGGTTTCGTAAGTACCATCATCGAAGAAGATGCGTATCTCGGTAATCTTACGTTGCGGTTTGTCAGTATATTTTACTATTTCTCGAATGGTCTCTCGCGCGGGTTCTCCCACGGAGATGCCAGAAACGGTTCTTCCGGTGCGCTGGAAGTCCCCGTTTTGTATGTTAGCAGTGGAGTACTCCATGCCGTCCGCATAACCCACTATGGTGGAGGATGCGGCGGTGTTTTCGGTGGAGGATGCGGCGGCGTCTCCTCTTGTTGTATTCTCCACTTGTCCCTCACCATCAGCACCCTTTGGCGTCTCTGGATTGAGCATTTCACCTTCGCCAAAGAAGAGCCAGGCGATGTTTACTTCGGGGAAATTCTCATGTATCTTAGACAGGTGACCGTAGGTTGGATTTGTACGTCCATTGAAAATATTTGACAACCCGGCAGGAGAAATTCCGGTGGCGTTGGCGAATTCTTGTTGCGTCATTCCCTTCGCCTTCATTACTTGCATTATTCGATCTTTCATTCTTTACGCTATACTTTTACCCATAGACCCCCAAAATTGGGGGTTTTTCATTGATTTTGCAAAGATAAAACAAAAGATTGGAACATACAAACTTTTGAATTTATATTTTTGCATCTTATATTTTTATTTTCTATTTTTGAAGATGTGAAGAATGAGGGGGTTAGGATTTAAGATACTGTAAACCCTAGGGCAGTATTTACATTCCCGAATTTAGAAGATTGAAGCGTTACTTTCAATTTTGATGGTATTTTACTGGGTTTTATTGTGTTACATGTATTTAAACTGCTTTTTGAAAGTCTTTATGGATGGAAATTCGTCAAAACATACATATACAAAGTTTAATTCTTCATGAATCATATACATTACAACTAGTATTCAGCACGTTACACTCTTTAAAACCATCTGTATATTTATAGATTTATATATGCTTATGTATCAATTTCTATATTAAAACATGAATCATAAATTGGATTTAAGGATATAAATCAAGAAAACGACTCAAAATCTTTATCAATTTATAAATTACAAGAATATAAATGTAAATTGCAAATACAAGGAGGTAAATGTTACGGAAAGTGAAACATAAATTTCAACACCCCCTACCGGGTCTACATTTTCGAGAATAAAGAAAACGCGCCCAACCATCGGGGCGCGTTCAAATATCAAAATCTCACGAATCAGGATTCGGTATAAAGCACTAAGAACAAAGAAAATAAATGAATTTTTGCCACTTCTACTTTCGTGCGAGAAAAATCGGGAAAAGGGGTTTTTAGTGCAATATGAAGTAGACTAGCTCTCGGAAAAGTTCGCCATCCTCGGTGTTGGGACAGTCAACCCCCTTCGATTTTGCATCTGTTTTACGTAGTTCAGAAATTATCTGCATGGTCTTCACTCCGGAGTATTTTTTCATGGCGTTCATGTAAGGCGTGACCATCCACGAAGATTTTAGGTCGAGCCAAGCAGCCACTCCCCTATCCGATTTGTCGGGAGCATAATAAGCCAACATAAGTTGACTGAAAAAACCGAACAATGCAGCCAGAGCAGCCTGGATAGGACAGGCTTTTGGATTTTTGTCAAAATATTTCAGTATCTTATTTGCCTTTAGAATATCACGTTCTACAATAGCATCGCGCAGTTCGTAGATGTTATACTCCTTGCTCACGCCTGTACACTGCTCCACGAGTTCGGGTGTCACCACTCGATTGTCGGCAGGGAGAGCCAAGATGAGTTTGTCGAGTTCACTCACGAGTCGCAGCAGGTCGGCACCTACGGATTCAGCAATTACCATGGTAGACGTGCGGTCTATGCCCACACCTTTGCGTTTGAGATAAGAGATGATGAAATCGGGGAGTTGTGCATCGCGCAGTCTCTTGGAGTTGAAGAGCACGCCAGCCTTGTCGATTTCGCCGGCTATCTTCTTACGCATGTCTATGGTGCCATTCTTGTAACAGAAGATAAGGACGGTGGTGGGAAGGGGAGCTTTGAGATAAGCGGAGAGTCCGTCTAGTTCGAACCGGAGTTCTTGTGCTTCCTTGACGAGCACCACTTGACGATCGGCCATCATGGGGTAGCGAGTGGCGGCGTCTACGACGTCATTGATGTGTATGTCGGCACCGTACAGGATGGTGAGGTTGAAGTCGCGTTCTTCCTCCTTTAACACATTGTCTACTATATAGTCTGATATACGGTCGATATAGTAGGATTCTTCGCCCATGAGGAAATAGATGGGTTTTATGTCGCCGGAGGCTATGGCTTTTACCACTGTTGTGTAGTCCGTATTGTTCTTTTGTACTGCCATTTATTTTTTCGTTGTTATTGGTTACTTATTTATCGTTTCAGATTCGATTATTCTCGACCATCCTACCGATTGCGCGAGAATTTTTAATTCTTGCGGGGGTTCAGAGGGATATTTTTACCTTTTATTTCCTATCAATCAGCGCGATAGAGAGAGATGATTTCATCCCTCCATTCGCATCAGATAATTAGAGATATTGCATCCCTGTGGGTAACATCCACGCAAGATGCACTCCGTTTAAAAATCCATACGTAGATGGCGTACGGTGATATTGTCCTCCTTGATCATAGTGAGCGCCTCTATGCCCAACTTCACGTGCAAGTCCACAAAATTGCTCGTCACCTTGCGGTCACTTTCCACCGTCTTTACACCGTCCGGCGTCATGGGATTGTCTGACACCAGGAGCAATGCTCCTACCGGAATACGATTAGCAAAGCCGCAGGAGAAGAGCGTCGCCGTCTCCATATCCACCCCCATGGCACGCGTTTCACGGAGGTAGTCCTTGAACTTTTCATCGTGCTCCCAGATGCGACGGTTGGTGGTGTACACCGTTCCCGTCCAATAGTCCTTATGGTTGTTACGAATAGCTGTAGAGACAGCACGCAACAACATGAAGGAAGGCAATGCCGGCACCTCGGGCGGGAAGTAATCGTTGGACGTTCCCTCTCCTCGTATGCCCGCTATGGGCAGCAGGAAATCGCCGAGTTCCGTCTTACGGATGCCACCACATTTCCCCAGGAACAGACAAGCCTTAGGCGACACCGCCCCCAGTAGATCCATGATGATAGCAGCGTTCGGACTACCCATACCAAAGTTGATAATGGTGATACCCTCCGCCGTAGCCATACGCATATTCGCCGTATATCCCGGTTTTTCTATCTTGAAATAGTCGCAGAAGATATCGACATAATTATTGAAATTGGTGAGCAAAACATACTCTCCAAAATCCTCCAAGGGACGATTTGTGTACCTTGGAAGCCAATTTTCCACAATCTCTTGCTTTGTTTTCATTCCTTTTTGTATTTTTGCAGATGGAAATTCTCCACCTTATTTATAGGGTGCAAACTTACAAAGAAACATCGAAATGGACAAATTAAATTTGCCACAATATGCGTATAAGATAAAAAAACGTGCCGATGGTGTCCTTGCTATCTACGATGAGATTCGTCGCAAGTATGTGGCGTTGACTCCCGAGGAGTGGGTGCGTCAACACTTCGTGCACTACCTGACAGAGCACCTCCACTACCCTGCCGGTTGTATCGGCAATGAGGTGAGTATTTGTCTCAATGGCCAGTCGCGCCGTTGTGACAGTGTGGTGTATGGTTGCGATGCGCGTCCGTTGGTGATTGTAGAGTATAAGGCTCCACAGGTGGGCATCACGCAGAGGGTGTTTACGCAGATTACGCATTACAACATGGTGCTCCGGGTGGATTATTTAATCGTGAGCAATGGTCTCCGTCACATAGCGTGTCGCATGGATTACGAGCACAACACGTATACCTTTCTGGACCATATTCCATCCTTTGAGGAATTGAAGTAAGTTTACACAAATCCGAAACTTTAATAAAAAAATTCCATCCTTCGAAAAAAAAGTTTCAAAAATCTTGTATCTTTAACAAA
>CAYSOK010000108.1:0-5747 GCA_964432645.1 uncultured Bacteroidaceae bacterium
GTGGATGGCTCTCTCGTAGTTGTTTTCACAAATCCGAAACTTGAGTTTTTATTTTTTCGAACATCACTTCCGTAATTCTCTTCGTATTCCCCGTTATACGGAAACGATTGTCTATGCGCTCTCCCAATACAGCGATGATTTCTTCGCCGCAACACAGAACCGTGGTGTGCTGTTTGTCGAAAACCGAATACTTACGATCCGTCAGAAAATCACTGATAAGTTTGCGTCCTTTCATGCCAAACGGAATAAAACTGTCCGCCTCCCGCCACAAACGAGTATAAAGTTCATCCCCTACCCTTGCCAACGCATCGGCATCGAAAGCAAAATGCATGGTACTTCTAGGAGGTTGATACCCTTGAGTCACTTCAAACGAACGGACACTCACTATCTCACACGCCGTCACTGAATGCTTGGGTTGCAACGCCAAAGACCGACGATTGCGCAACAACAGATGCGTCTTACTCTCATACACCTTACCCGTTGCACCCTCCAACTGAAGAAGGATGGTGTGTACCTGTTCACCGTTGAAGCCACACGGCGACAACCACTCGTGCAGAAGCGTCTCTTGTCCGGGCTGTTGGCGCAGCAACAACGTATCCATACGCTGTTCCAACACCACACCCCCATACTTCCACTCCTCCCGAAGCAACGTTTTCAACACCACCTGTACACCCCGTTGATAAAACACCTCCGCCTCGCGCAAACGCACGATGGCCTCCTGTATGGAACGCGATGCCGAAGGAAGAATCTCCTCCATACTCGGAAGGACATTGAGACGCAACTTGTTGCGAGCCACATCGTCCACCAAATTACTACTGTCTACCACATAAGGAATTTCGCGCACCGAAACATACGTCATGACATCGTCACGCGTGATGTCGAGCAACGGACGCACCACCTCGTTGTTGCGATACGCCATCCCCGTGAGTCCGTGCAGTCCCGTACCACGGATGAGATGATAGAGCACAGTCTCCACATTGTCGTTGGCATGATGCGCCACCACGATGCAAGCACACCCCGTTGCCTCCCGATGCCTACGAAAAGCATCGTAACGCAAATCGCGAGCCGCCATCTCCAGACTAATCCCCTGCTGCTTTGCATAACCGCGCGTATCAAAGGAGTACACCTTTAGCGCAATCCCCCGCTCTGCACAAAAATCCCGCACCAGACGTTCGTCTCGATTCGACTCCTCACCCCGCAATTGGAAGTTGCAATGAACCGCCTCCAGCGCATACCCCTCGACATGGAGCAGATGCAACAGCATCATGCTGTCTGCTCCACCGCTTACCGCGACCAATAGTTTATCTATCGCTGTAAACAACCGATGCACACGAATGGTCTCTCGCACCCGGTTCAAGACAGCCTCAACGCGCATACTTTTCGATTAAGGAATCCACGGTGTCATCCCCCAAAGCACGAGCCAGTTCAAAGGACTTCATTCCAGCCGTCTTATCCCCCTTGAGACAGAGCGCCACGCCCTGTATGCGGTAGATATCGGCAGAGTCCTTCCAACGATTCAGAAAACTACTGCAACTCGCCAGCGACTCGTCCAAGAGATTCAAGCGAAGTTCGAGAGATGCCTTTTCCATAAGATAATCCGGGTCTTCGGGAGCCAGAGATACCGCCTTCGTGATATCGTCGATAGCCTGTTGATACATACGGCACTGCGTCTCCGCCTCCATACGTTCGTAGTAGAAACGAGCGGAAAGCGAACCGTAGTTCAGATGTTCGTATTCGTTGTAATCGTTGACCGCCTCGCGATAGAGCTGCGCCTGTTTGCGAAGTCCCGCGCGCATATATATATAAGGTGCAGCCTCCTTTCGATAAGGTGTCGTGAAGCATGCCATGGCACTGTCCGCAAGTTCCAACTGCTTTTCAACCGTTGCCCCCTGCATCTTTTGTGACTGCATGGCATAGAACCACAACTCGGGGCTTGCCTCCGAACCGTCGCACAGGGTGCGATAGGTGGTGTAGGCTGCAGCGTAATCGCGCTTGGCATACTGAGCATTTCCCTTGAGCGTGGCGTAAAGCACCTGCGGATTCTTGGCGTACGCCTCATCACAGAGAGAGACGACGCGGTCGAAGTTCCAACGCGTGAGGGAATCTTCGGGATGTACCAGAGCATAAGAATAGACAATCTTGGCGCACTCATAGTTGGTCTCGTCCAACTTCTTGGAAACCTTCAGCGCCGTACCCATATCTTTGTCTGCCAGCTCCTTATTCCCCTGCACCGCATAGAAGGCTGCACGAGAGAGATAACCGCTCGGTTCTCCCGGAAACTGCGTCAACATCTGATCCAGATATTGCGAATAAAGGAGCGTATCCAACGGCTGTGAACCCGCCACCAAGTAGATGAGCGACTCCGCCTGCGACAAATCGGCTGGCAGTGCCACCGGGATGTGAATCGAAGAAAACGGTTTGGAAGTTGCCGAAAAGGCGTTGGTAGTAAGAGCATTACAATAAGACAATCCCAAGACATACCCCTTGTTATCATTGCGCTTTGCCGCCTCCTGATAGATACCGATGACCGACTCCGCAACATTGAACACCGGACCGCCGGACACCCCTGCGCCATCGTTCACGGCAAGCGTATAATAAGGAGCCGTCGTATCCTCGCCACCACAACGATCCACCTTCTTCACAGTACCCGCAGCCGCCACCCCGTTTTTAGAGGTATTCTCCGTCCACACATACACCTCAGCCCCCGGCACCGACTCCTCGGCAGCCATCGGCAAGAGCGGAGCCTTCTTAATGCCCCTCACCCGGAAGGTAATCACATCGTAAAGTTCGTTGGCACCCGTAAGTGTTGCCACCTCATAAGATTTGCCGTCTGCATCGGTCACCACAGCGCGCGAAGCCCCCTCAAAAAGGTGGTATGCCGCCACCGCCTTACCCGCAGCATCCAGATAGATACCCTGTCCGCTAGCCAGTTCCTTACCGTTTGCGTCATAAGTAGTCACCGTAAAGACAGCCTTCTTATACTTACCCGCCTTGCTCAGTCCCGCCGCCTGCAGTGTCAGCAAGCCGAAGACGAAGCACATAATCGCATATATCTTCTTCATTCCTTTATGTTCTGTTTTAGTAATTCCTTCGCATTGTTGATGGCAGCCTCGGTAAGTTGGGCACCGCTCAACATGTGTGCCAACTCCTCCACACGCGCCTCGCCCTCGAGCGGGATGATGTGGCTGACCGTCTCGTTTTCGCGATCCTCCTTATATACCTTATAATGATGCTGTCCGAATGCCGCTATCTGTGGCAGGTGAGTGATGCTGATGACCTGACGGTTCTGCGTCCCCATGGTCTGCATCATCTGCGCCATCTGTTCCGCCACCTTGCCGCTCACGCCGGTGTCTATCTCGTCGAAGATGATGGTGGGAAGCTTAACGGTACCACTAATCATCGCCTTGAGTGACAGCATGACGCGGGCGATTTCACCCCCGGATGCCACACTGCTCAGAGGTTGCAACACACCGTTTTTGTTGGCGGAGAAGAGGAAGCTCACCTTATCCATACCGGAACTGTCCGGTTCCTCGCGCGGAGTGATGTCCACCTTGAAATTGACGTTGGGGATGCCCAGAGGAATCAGATACGCCTTCATCTGTGTCCGGATTCTTTCGGCACACTGTCGGCGCGCTGCACTCAGCAGGGTGGCAGCCTCCACCATCTCCTTGTGTGCCTTGTCCTTTTCCCGCTCCAATCGAGCTATCTCCTCGTCACTGTTGTCCATGCGTGCCATGCGCTCCTCCAGAGAATGTTGCAACTCCAGCAGGTCGGCGATGTGCTGCATGCGATGTTTCTTTTCGAGCGTATAGATGGTGTTCAATCGGTCGTTCACCCACTCCATACGTTCCGGATCGAAGTTGACGCGGTCTATTCCGCGCTCCACCTCCTGGGATATATCCTTGAGTTCCAGGTATGCACTCTCCAATCGTTCCGTCCACTCCTCACACTGAGGATAGACCGACTGGATGGAAGAAAGAAGTTTGCGACACTCGCGCACCTGCGGCACGAAGCCCCCCTCCTCGCCCTCCATCAGGTTTTGGGTGTTATAGAGTATCTGTTTGATATCTTCGGCATGGGTCAGCGTATCCAGTTCCTGCTCCAGTTCCTCCTGCTCCCCCTCTTGCAGATTGGCCTCCTGCAACTGGTCCAATTGGAAGCGCAGATAGTCCTCCTCCTCGCGGTTGGTGCGGAGTGTTTCCACCGCCTCCTTCCACTGTTTGAGGGCTTTGTGATATGTGCGATAGGAACCGTCGAAAACCTCCTTTTCCTTTTGATCCTCGGCGATGGTATCCACCACGTTGATAAGGAAGTTCTCCTTACTCAGCAAGAGATTCTGATGTTGGGAATGCACGTCTATCAACTTCTCGCCCAGTTCCTTGAGCAGCGACAGAGCCACGGGAGTATCATTGACAAAAGCACGACTCTTGCCCGTAGCCGTCACCTCGCGACGCAAGATGCACTCCCCCCGTTCAAACTCCAGGTCGTGCTCCTCGAAGAAGGTCTCCATGTGATACTTGGAGAGGTTGAACACCGCCTCAATCACACACTTACCAGCCCCCTTCTTGATGGACTTACTCTCAGCCCGTTGTCCCAGTAACAAACCGATAGCCCCCAAGATAATGGACTTACCGGCACCGGTCTCGCCCGTAATCACAGAGAAACCCGCCTGAAGGTCCAGGTCCAGTTTCTCTATCAACGCATAGTTTTGTATATGTAATGACTGTATCATTTTTTATTTCTTTATCTTCTCCCACGTTACGTTTTGTGCGGCATTGAGTCCACTCATTATATTATATACCTCCTCCTTCTCCTTGGCGGTACCCTTACCGTTATAGATGTTTACGATTTCATCCTTCTTAATCTCGGTGAAGAGCACAGGCCAGTAGCTCAGCGGTTTGTTGGACTTAGCCTCCTTCAACTGCGGCAAAGCCTCACTCACCGCCAATCGTCCTCGTTCCGGACTGGTGGCCATGACATCCAAGCCCTTGCGATGATAGCTGTACATGAGTTTGCGAAGCGGCTCCATAGAACCGTCCAGATAATCGTTTATCAAAGCATATCGATTCTTGCTATCGTCGAAGGGCTTCCACCCGGTGGTACCCAGACTCTGCGCATTGTTCACCACATCCTCCGCCTTGTGCAGCACATCCGTACCGCCGAGTGGCGACATGGAGTCCATATCCAGACCGATTATCAGGTAGGCATAGAAGGCCATGGTAGCCAAGAGATTGTTGTCTATCATATCGTCACGAAACTCCAACTTATCGTACTCTTGATAAACAATCGTGACACTACCGTCACGAAAGTTGAAGAGCGGCGACAGATACGTGGAGTACAGCACCGGACGACTGTAGGAGATATTCACCGAACCCGTCATCAGATTGTCCGCCTCCGAATACTCATCGATGGTAAAAGTGAAACTCACATCCAACTTCTCGTTCTGTTGATACTGATACTCCGTCCAGCTCCGTTGGTTCATAAACTCCGTGAGATCCTTCTGCAAGGTCTCGAATACATTCTTCTTGGTCTGCGAAATCTTCGCGGTATTGAAGGTTATCTTGCAGTTCAACTCCTGCGCCTCCAGCGGTAGCACACAGAGGGTTACCGCCACGAGGAGCAGCCTTTGAACATACTTAAGGATAGGTGCGCAGTGCATCATAGCGTTACCACAAATTGCTTAATTGGTCTACAATATCCTCTGCCACCAGGCGTTTCGGCTTTAGGTCGTAGGTACGTTCCTCCGT
>CAYSOK010000109.1:0-5588 GCA_964432645.1 uncultured Bacteroidaceae bacterium
TTCCACGAAACGTCCCTACACTGTGGATGGCTCTCTCGTTGTTGTTTACACAAATTCGAAACTTGAGTTAACGGTTTTATGTCACCTCACAATCTTCGGTTTCAATTCATCCGGAGCATCCTTGGTAAACATATTCACCGGTGCAGCCTGTTCCGTGTACAAATGTTGAAGCGTTTCCAACGGGAGTGTGATGGACGGAGCGAACTGCTCACTCTGCATATACTCCAAAATCGATGCACGCAACTGGCGCGCCACAACACGCTCCTCCAACTGATTCGTGATGTCAAACGTAGTCATCAATACCTTGCCACCCAAAACATTCGCCTCCACAATCATACCCAACTTACGACTCACGTGCCACGTGTCGATGGGCTGGAACGGCGACTGATACTCCGCCGGAAACTCTGCCAAGTTCATCACCTGCGCCTTGTTCACCAACTCCCACCACTGCGTGTCCTGCCAATCGTCCGTGCAGAAGTGCGCAAACAACGGATGCTCCTTGCGAATGTACGAACCCGTGGTGTGCGGAGCACGCATCTTAAACCAACTGGTGTTCCAAAAAATCGGCATGTATGTCTGCTTCACATCGCTACCATACGTCACCTTTCCCGCCGCCGTGAGCAGCACCTTGCCACCCCGCTTCAACGTGCGAAGGGCTTTCGCATCCAATGTGTCGCTGATGTATATGTCCTTCGCCAACTTCGGCATCTCCAACCGCTGCGGATACAAGTGGATATCCCACTCATTCGTATATTCCCCCACCTGTACCTGCAAGCGAATCTTCTGCGGCATGCCCGTAGCGTCCACCTCCTTATAGAGTGCCAACGGAATGCGAATGGTACCCAAATCGATGTTCTTTCCCACCGGAAGCGTGCGTTCCACCGACTTGTACTCCTTACCACACGTAGCCTCGTTGCGATGCTTCCCTTGGAAGAGCACATCGATGCAATAGGTACTGCTCCCGAGTTTACCGCTCACCGTAATCTCCTCGCCCGTAGCCGAAGTGCTCGTCAACGTGTAACTCGGTGTCGCCTGCAACACACTTCCCGAAGCATTATACAACTCCACCGGTACCGTCAAGGTATCCGCCGTGGTGTACACCATCTTTGGCAACTTAGCCAGCGCCACCACCGGCGCACACGCATGCTTCAGCACCGCCTGATCTTCCGTGGTGCTGTAACTCTTCTCCTTCCAGAAGACATTCAACGGTCCCACCAGAGCCGTACCCTGTCCACTATAATCGTTGAGGCCCAAGAGCTGGAAACCCGCATAATCACGCGTACGCAGATTGCGCTCAATCTCATACTTATACGCCAAATTCTGCAACCTGCTGCTCGCCGCCAGAAAAGCATCCGCCAGGTCACCCATGTGGTTGTGAATCAGCAAATCCTCAAAGATATCGAAGTTGCCCGCCTTGTACACCCCCGTGTAGAGACTCCGCTCCTTCAAGTCCGGGAACGCACACCACTGCCCCTGCTCGTGCGCAATAATCGGAGCATTGCACACCTGTTCCGTACGCCCGTCCGGCAATGTATCCACCGCCAGCGCCGCACTCGGAGCACCCTCCGTCGTGAAATTGCGCGGACGCAACAGTTGGTCGTAATAATCATCGTTGCTCTGCGGTGCCCTGCGGTCCCAGTTCAAACCACGCGCACCCCCCTTCACATGGTAGTCGCTGTTGGCATCCCACGCCCAGCCACCACCCACCGAAGCAGCACAGTAGATGCGACGATTATCCCCCGTAGCGTGCCAGTAGTCCACAAACTCATGACACCACTTCACCCAGTTGCCCGCCGGTTCGTTGCCCGCCGCCAACATGCAGAAGGAGGGGTGATTGCCATACGCCCGTACCATCCGTTGCGTCTCCTCCAGGAGATACCGGTCAATCGTCATGCCACTCTTCAACTTCACCCCATGGTTTGGCCACGAAGGACCCTCCGGTTGCAGGTAGATGCCCACCTGGTCCGCCGCCGCAAAGGCAGCCTCCGGAGGACAGTAGGAGTGGAAACGCATGTGGTTGATGCCGTAGCTCTTGCATTTCTCGAACAACTCACGCCATGAAGCCTCGTCTGTAGGCGGAAAACCCGTCAGCGGGAAGTTGCAGTTCTCCACCGTACCCCTCAGCCAGATGGGTTGGTCGTTGCAGAGAATCTGTCGCCCCTCCACCCGTATTTCGCGCATACCAAAGGAGGTCTGCACGGTGTCCTTCCCCAGTATGGTGGTCAGTGTGTGGAGGTTGGGCGTAAATTCACTCCACAGAGAAATCTCCTCACCGGTGGGGATGCGATAAACTCCCTCCGGAATATCCGCCTCCGTAGGAGACACTGCCTTACCATCCAGCAAGAATACGGGTGCCTTCTTGGAAGCGATGTTCTGCTCCACCTGCACTCTAAGAGAGTGGGAACTGAGTTGTGGATACACCTGCACATTGGTGATGAAAGTCTGTGGGCGGAACTGCACCTCCATGCGCCCCACCACACCGTTCCAGTTGCCCTGCGTCTGGTCGGTCACACTGTGCGAATCCTGTCCCACACACACATGCTCAATCCCGTTGTACACCTTTATGGAGAGTTGGTTCTCTTTATTATATATTATATAAGGAGTAATATCGAAGCAGTGCGGCACACTCAGCGAAGAATCCCGTCCCGCCAACTGTCCGTTGACATACACCGTCGTCTCTATGTGCGGACGCTCCAGGAAGAGCAACACCCGCTCCCCCTTATGTTCCTTGCCGATAAACACCGAACGGTGGTACTGCGCCTCTCCCACAAAGTGCTTGTTGGGAGTTAAAAAGAATGGAAACTTCAGATTCTCCTGCGTACGAAACTTCGCCATGTACGGATTGTAGTAATACGAAGAATCGTACAAACTCCCCGTCCATCGCGTATCCACGGAAACATCCTCCCCCAGGTGGTTGGTCAGCATGGACCCCGGAAGCGTCACCGAAGTACCGTCCTGCAGTGTCCACGTACCCGAGAGATCAATATATTTTTGAGCCGAAACGGCCGTCATCGCCATGAATCCCATGGCGGTTAGAATAGATTTCATTAACTTGTTGTTTGTTGGTATTTGCTGCAAAGATACATCTTTTTTACGAACAAAAGTTAGAAATCGAAGGATAGTTTTCGATAGATTTAAAATATTTTCTATTTTTGCAACCGTTAATCAATAAATAGAAACATGAAATCATACAATCAGATGAAAATGCTGTGGTGTCTGTGTGCCACACTCGCACTACCCGGCAGTTCGCAAAACGTGAAGATCTCTTGGCTCACGCCCGGCGTGGTGCATGTGGTAAAGACACCGGAAAACACCTCCGTACCCGGCGAAGCATCGCGCGTGGTCATAGCCACTCCCGAATCGGTCAAAGTGAAGCCCTCCACTCCCGGTGAGAAACAGCGCGTCTACACCACCTCTCAACTCGTGGTGCGCGTAGACGATGCCGCCCACACCGTACGCTTCGAACTCCCCGATGGCACCTGTCTGTTGCAGGAGGGAGCCTGCGCCTTCACCCCCATAACCTCCGGGATAGACGAGGGTAGATACAAGGTGATGCAGTCCTTTGCTCTCGATGCCGACGAACCCATCTATGGTGTCGGCATGTTGCAAAACGGCAAGATGTCTCAACGTGGAGAACACCGTCGCATGCTTCAATCCAACCTGGAGGACTACACCCATTTCTTCCAGAGTATCAAGGGATATGGCATCTATTGGGACAACTATTCCCCCACACAACTCGAGGACGATGGCGTGCTCTCGCTGGAGTCGGAAGTGGGGCAGAAGGTGGACTACTACTTCATGTACGGCGGTGATGCCGACGGCGTGATTCGGCAGATGCGTCACCTCACCGGAGAGGTTCCCATGCTTCCTCTCTGGACCTACGGATTTCATCAGAGTCGTGAACGATACAAATCGCAGCAGGAACTCCTGGACGTGGTACACACTTACCGCGAAAAGCAAATCCCCTTTGACGGCATCATACAAGACTGGCAGTACTGGGGCAGCAACTACACTTGGAACGCCATGGATTTCCTCAACGAAGAATTCTCCCGTCCGCAACAGATGATTGACGAGGTACACAACCAACACGCCCACTTCACCATCAGTATATGGCCCGGTTTCGGTCCGCAAACATTGCAATACAAGGAATTGAACGATAAGGGGTTACTCTTTGATTTCCAAACCTGGCCCCAGTCCGGTCTCAGTTTTTGGCCACCCCGCATGGACTATCCCTCCGGAGTGAAAGTCTACGACTGTTACTCCCCCGAAGCCCGCGACATCTATTGGAAGTATCTCTCCCGGATGCACAAGATGGGGGTAGACGGATGGTGGATGGACTCCACCGACCCCGACCATCACAGTTTTAAGGAAGCCGACTTGGACGAAAAATGTTCCGCCGGTTCCTACCGTTCCGTACGCAATCTCTTCCCCTTCATGACGGTAGGAGGGGTGGATCAGCACCAGCGGGCGGAGGACAAGGAGAAGCGTGTATTCATACTCACCCGTTCCTTCTTTGCCGGACAGCAGCGCTACGGTGCCAACACCTGGAGCGGAGATGTCGGCAGTTCGTGGGACTCCTTCCGCAAGCAAGTGCCACTGTGTCTGAACCATACCTTGACCGCCAACCCCAATGTCAATACCGATATCGGAGGTTTCTTTGCAGGTTCTTACAACACTCAAGGAAGCAATTCCGCCATGCGCAATCCACAGTTCCGGGAATTGTATGTCCGTTGGATGCAGTTCGGACTCTTCTGTCCCATGATGCGTAGTCACGGCACCGATGCCTACCGTGAGCTCTACTACTACGGCAATCCCGGAGAACCCGTTTACGATGCTCTTGTCAACACGGTAAAGATGCGTTATCGTCTGTTGCCCTACATCTACAGTCTGAGTTGGCAGGTGAGTCGTCACGATGATTCCTTCATGCGTGCTTTGGTTATGGATTTCAAGAAGGACCCCGAAACCTGGGACAACGGCAAGGAGTTTATGTTTGGTCACAGTCTGTTGGTATGTCCGGTCACCGACCCGCTCTACACGCAAGAGAAGATTGTCAGGACCGATGCCATGACGGGATGGGACAGTCCGCAGGGGGAGGGCGAGACGACTTCCTCTACGGTCGATTGGAGTGCCAAGAAGTGTTACACGGTTTATCTTCCCAAGGGTGCTGATTGGTACGATTACTGGACCGATGAGAGGTACACCGGAGGTCAGGAGTTGTCCGCTGATGCCCCCATTGCTCACTCTCCGCTCTACGTAAAAGCCGGTAGCATACTCCCCATAGGTCAGGAACTGCAATACTGTAACGAGAAGTCGTGGGACAACATCACCTTCCGTATATATCCCGGTGCCGATGCTACCTTCACGCTCTACGAGGATGAAGGCGATGGATACGGTTATCAAAACGGCGAGTACACAGAGATTCCTCTTTTGTGGAACGAAAAGACGCATACCTTGACGATAGGTAGTAGAAAAGGTTCGTATCCCGGCATGCTCACCACCAGAACATTCATCGTGCAACTCCCCGGCGGAGCGTCCAAGAGGGTGACGTATAAGGGGAAGAGTGTGAAAGTGAAATTATAAAATACTCA
>CAYSOK010000110.1:0-5496 GCA_964432645.1 uncultured Bacteroidaceae bacterium
CGCCTAAAACGTACAACAATCTTTCTTTTTGCCAAAATAATTGGCAAAAGGAGTGCTTTTTTATAAATTATTCTGTACTTTTGTATCGACTTTTAGAGAATAAGTATAAAAAGAAATAATCAAATGACACTAGTAGAACAAATCATTGCTCGTGCAAAAGCGAACAAACAGCGTATCGTTCTGCCCGAAGCAGAAGAAGAGCGCACCCTGAAAGCTGCCGATCAAGTGTTGGCAGACGACATCGCCGACCTTATCTTGATTGGTAATCCGGCAAAGGTACAAGCACTGTGTGAGAAGTTTGGTCTTACCCATATAGGCAAGGCTACGCTCATTGATCCGGAAAACAATCCGAAGTCCGAGGAGTATGCAGAGAAACTCTATGAACTGCGTAAGAACAAGGGACTTACCATAGAGAAGGCTCGTGAGTTGGTGAAGAATCCCCTGTACTTGGGTTGCATGATTATCAAGACAGAAGGAGCCGACGGACAGATCTCCGGAGCCCTCTCCACCACCGGTGACACCCTGCGTCCCGCTCTCCAAATCATCAAGTGTGCCCCGGGCATCAGCTGCGTGAGCGGTGCCATGTTGCTTGTCACCGACAAGAAGGAGTATGGCGAGAACGGCGTATTGGTGGTAGGCGATGTAGCCGTAACCCCGGTTCCCGATGCCAACCAACTGGCTCAGATTGCCGTATGTACCGCACAGACAGCCAAGAGTGTAGCCGGTTTTGCTGACCCGAGAGTGGCTATGCTGAGCTTCTCTACCAAGGGCAGCGCTAAGCACGAAGTGGTGGACAAGGTGGTGGAAGCCACTCGTTTGGCACACGAGATGGACGCTCATCTGAAGGTAGACGGAGAGTTGCAGGCAGATGCCGCACTGGTGCCGTTCGTAGGCGAGAAGAAGGCTCCGGGCAGCGAGATTGCCGGACACGCCAACGTGCTGGTGTTCCCGAACCTGGAGGTAGGTAATATCTCCTACAAGTTGGTACAGCGCTTGGGCGGTGCAGAAGCCCTGGGTCCCATTCTCCAAGGTATTGCACGTCCTGTCAACGACCTGAGCCGCGGTTGCTCCGTAGACGACATCTACAAGATGGTAGCCATCACCGCCTGCCAGGCCATGGACGCCAAGAAATAATACGTATATAGAATAAGGTAAAAAGAATAACACATTGTAATTAAATGAAGATACTAGTATTAAACTGTGGCTCTTCCTCCATCAAGTACGCTCTGTACAACATGGACGACAAGAGCGTGATGACAAGCGGCGGTGCAGAGCGTGTAGGCTTGGACGGTGCTTTTGTTAAGGTAAAACTTGCCAACGGCGAGAAGCGTACCATCGAACACGACATCCCGGAGCATACCGAGGGCGTGAAGTTCATCCTGGGTCTCTTGACCGACCCGGAAGTGGGCGTTATCTCCGATTTGAAGGAGATTGATGCCGTAGGCCACCGCATGGTGCACGGCGGAGAGAAGTTCAACAAGAGCGTCATCCTCACCCCCGAGGTGCTGGAAGTGTTCCAGAGCTGCAACGATCTGGCTCCCCTCCACAACCCCGCCAATATGAAGGGTGTAAACGCCGTTAGCGAACTCATGCCGGGACTGCCACAGGTGGGTGTATTCGATACCGCCTTCCACCAGACCATGCCGGACTACGCATATCTCTATGCCCTGCCATACAACCTCTACGAGCAGTATCACGTGCGCCGTTACGGTTTTCACGGAACCAGCCATCGCTATGTGTCACAGCGCGTATGCGAGTTCCTGAACACCGGCTCCGAAGGCAAGCGCATCATCACTTGTCACATCGGTAACGGCGGCTCCATCACCGCTGTGAAGGACGGAAAGAGCGTAGACACCACCATGGGTCTTACTCCGCTGGAGGGACTGATGATGGGAACCCGTTCCGGTGACATCGATGCAGGTGCCGTGACCTACCTTATGGACAAACTGAACCTGGATACCGCAGGCATCTCAGCCCTCCTGAACAAGAAGAGCGGTCTGGCAGGTGTATCCGAGAAGTCAAGCGACTTCCGCGACATCCTCGCAGGCATCGAAGCAGGCGACAATAAGTGCCGTGTAGCCAAGGAGATGTACACCTATCGCATCAAGAAGTACATAGGAGCCTATGCAGCCGCTATGGGAGGTGTAGACATCATCGTCTTTACCGGAGGTGCCGGTGAAAACCAGTGGCAGGTGCGCGAAGGTGCAACCGAAGGACTGGAGTACATGGGTATCAAGGTGGACGAGGCGAAGAACCACGCATGTCGTGCAACGGAGAGCATTATCAGTGCAGACGATAGCAAGGTGACGGTTTGTGTCATTCCTACCGATGAGGAGTTGATGATCGCTACCGATACGATGAATCTGTTGGCTTGATAAGGTACAAAAAAAATTGGTTATCATCCCGACAACCAATCTCCATTAACCTTAAATCTAATACCATGAAAAACATGGTGCAAAGGTAAGGTTTTTTGGAGAAATATCAATTATAGCCGGTTCGTTTTTTGAGCGAATCGGCTTTTTCTTGATTTTCGTCAAGAGATTTTCAAAATAAATTTGTTTATTCTCGTTGCTTGTCGTATCTTTGTTGCTCAATTGAAATAAGAATGAAATATTCATTGATTATACCCGTGTACAACCGACCGGACGAGGTACACGAACTCTTGGAGAGTCTCACGCAGCAGACGTTGCGCGACTTCGAGGTGGTGGTGGTGGACGATGGCTCTACGCTCCCCTGCGAGGAGGTGGTGAAGGGCTATGAAGACCGTCTGACACTGCACTACTACTCCAAGCCGAATTCCGGACCGGGACAGACGCGCAACTACGGTGTGGCGCGTGCTGCGGGGGAGTATTGCATCATCCTGGACTCCGACTGCGTGTTGCCTCCGGGCTATCTCGCTGCGGTGGAGGAGGAGTTGCTGACTTCGCCTGCCGATGCTTTCGGCGGACCGGATCGTGCGCACGATTCCTTTACGCCGGTGCAGAAGGCCATCAACTATTCCATGACCTCCTTCTTCACCACGGGTGGCATCCGCGGTAGCAAGACGAAGAAGATGGATAAGTTTTATCCCAGGAGTTTTAATATGGGGGTGAAACGTACGGTGTATGAGTCACTTGGAGGCTTTTCTGCCATGCGTTTCGGCGAGGATATAGACTTCAGTATCCGCATCTTCAAGGGCGGCTATCGCTGTCGTCTGTTTCCGGAAGCCTGGGTGTGGCACAAGCGACGTACGGACCTGCGTAAGTTCTTTCGTCAGGTGTGCAACTCGGGTATCGCGCGCATCAATCTCTATGTGAAGTATCCGGAGAGTCTGAAGGTGGTGCACATGTTGCCGTGTGTCTTCACCGTCTATATCGCCTTGGCGCTCCTGGCGCTGGTGGTAGGAGGGGTGCTCGATGTGTGTGCGCCGGAGAGTGCTTGGGGACCCCGGATGGGAGTGATGCTGATTCCCGCCCTGCTGTTTACCCTGCTGGTGGGTATAGATGCAGCGGTGCAGAACCGGAGTATAAAGATAGGACTACTCTCCATCATCGCCTCTTACGTGCAACTCACGGGCTACGGTTCGGGGTTCATACGAGCGGCAGTGGAGCGACTGGTGTTGCACAGAGGAGAGTTCTCGGCGTTTGAAAAGAATTTCTATAAATAGTATCTGATGGCGGAATGTCAAGAAGGGAAGCGGTTGAGTATCAACCAATGGGCTGAGGAAGACAGACCACGAGAGAAGATGATGGCAAAGGGAGCGGGTGCGCTCACCAATGCGGAGTTGTTGGCAATACTCATCGGTTCGGGCACCCCGAAGGAGTCGGCGGTGGAATTGATGAAGAGGGTCATGGAGGGGTGCAAGAACAATCTTAACACTCTAGGTAAGATGACCGATAAGGAGTTGTGTCGCTTCAATGGTATAGGTCCGGCAAAGGCGATTACCATATTGGCGGCGTGTGAGTTGGGCAAGCGCAGAGCGATGTGTGCGCCGCAGGAGCGACCGCAAATCACCTCGCCCGACGACATCTATCACTATTTCCTGCCCTTCCTGCAGGACACCATGGTGGAGGAGTGTTACGTGTTGCTCATGAACAATGCCAGCCGGGTGATAGGCAAGGAGTTGATAGGCAGGGGAGGATACACAGAGGCCACGGTAGATATTCGTTTGGTCATGAAGTACGCCCTGGAGTCGTCGGCATCGACCATAGCGCTGTGTCACAATCATCCCTCGGGCAATACACGTCCCAGCAAGAGCGACGATCAGTTGACGGAGCGCGTATGTGCGGCGTGCAAACTGTTGAATATACGTTTTTTAGACCACGTGATAGTGGCAGACGGAGGCTATTATAGTTTCTCCGATGCCGGTAAAATATAGTAGTAATCAAAGAATGATAGCAGATAATATGGAACCAAACAAGCAGTCGATAGAAGAAAGAATCGTAGAGGTGCTCAAGACGGTGTATGACCCGGAGATTCCGGTAAACATCTACGATTTGGGTCTCATCTACAAGATAGATTTGGCAGACGATTTCAGTCTTACGGTAGATATGACGTTGACCGCCCCCAACTGTCCTGCAGCGGACTTCATCATGGAGGATGTGCAGCAGAAGTTAGAGGGTATCACCGGTGTAAAGAGCGCCGTAGTGAACCTGGTATTTGAGCCCGAGTGGAACAAGGACATGATGACGGAGGAGGCAAAATTGGATTTAGGCTTCGCATAACAAAAACAAAAGACTATATGAAGAACATCTATTTTATAGCCGACGCCCACTTAGGCTGCCTGGCACTACAACATCGCCGGACGCAAGAACGTCGTCTGGTACGTTTCCTTGACGGCATCAAAGAAAAAGCCGAAGCCGTGTATATGATGGGGGATATGTTCGACTTCTGGTTCGAATACAAATACGTAGTGCCACGTGGCTTCACTCGTCTTCTAGGCAAAATCAGCGAACTCACGGATGCCGGTGTAGAAGTACACTTCTTTGTAGGCAACCACGACATGTGGTGTGGAGACTATTTGGAGAAGGAGTGTGGTTGTGTGGTGCATCACGACTGTTGCACGCTGGAGTTAGGCGACAAGGTGTTCTTCCTGGGGCACGGAGACGGATTAGGCGATCCCGATCCCAAATTTCGTTTTCTGCGCAAGTTGTTCCGCAACAAGATGTGTCAGCGTATGTTGTCGTGGGTGCATCCCGATTTAACCTTCCCCGTGGCTCTCAACTGGGCGAAGAACAGTAGATTGAAGCATGGAATAGAGGGTGGTGATCCTCCCTATTTAGGTGAAAACGATGAATATTTGGTGAAGTTTGCCAAGGAATACTTGACGACGCATCCGAGTATCAATTATTTTATTTTTGGTCATCGTCACATAGAGTTGCATTTACAACTCACCAAAGATTGTCAAATGGCGATATTGGGTGATTGGTTTGGTCAATTCACATTCGCCACCTTCGACGGCGAGCGTTTATACGTGGAGAGTTACGAAGAAGGGGAAACGACGTTGTAAACGGCTTC
>CAYSOK010000111.1:0-5486 GCA_964432645.1 uncultured Bacteroidaceae bacterium
ATACTTTCTATCTTTTCGTACTGCAAAAGTACACATTTAATAGGAAATAACCATCGTTTTTTGCAAGTTTTTTAGTAAACCTGCTAACTTTATAGCTATAAACCCTATAAACCACTTCTTTTTTACTCGCCTTGTGACTGCTGTTGAATCTGTGCGTACTGTTCTTGACGCTCGTTCAAGTAGTCGGTGAGATGCTCGGTGCAACTCTTGGTGATGGCGATGCGTCCGGAGCGTACGTACTGCAATACACAACCCAATTGCTCGAGTCGGTAGTAGAGTGACATGATGTCCTCGGTGAGTCCGTCCTTGGTCACGATGGAGTAGGTGGGGTTCATCTCCACTATCTGTGCATCGTGCTGACGGATAGACTTGGATATCTCCGGCTTCTCCAATACCACGGGGGTGGAGAGCTTAAAGAGTGCGGTCTCTTGTATGAACACTTCGTCGTCGGTGAAGTAGTTGGCTTGTATCACGTCAATCTTCTTCTCAATCTGGCGGGTGATGGTCTCAATCTGCTCCTTGTCGCTCCAGCAGGTGATGGTGTACTTGTGGACACCGCGGATGCTGGAGGCGGATACGTTGAGGCTCTCTATGTTCACCTGTCTACGGGTGAACACCGCTGTCACTTGGTTGAGCAGGCCCGCTATGTTCTCGGAGAATACAATAAGTGTGTAGAGTGTCTTGCCGTCTATCACCTGATTGCGGGTCTCCCAGTGGGAGCAGCGGCGGCATCCTGAGCAGTTTTCTTGATCGTTCTGTTCCATAATTCCTTTCCTTATTTATATATGTAGAACATTTGGGGTTATTTCTTCACTTCCAGAAGCATGTCGTCCACATCGTTGCCGGGGCAGCACATGGGGAGCACTTCGCCTTCTTCTATGACGGCTACTTGCAGGAGGTAGGGACCGTCGGTGGCTATCATCTTCTTTATGGCGTCGTCCAGTTTCTCGCGCTCGGTCACGGTTTCGCAGGGGATACCGTAGGCTTCAGCCACCTTCTCGTAGTCGGGGTTGACCATCGGGGTGAAGGAGTAGCGCTTGTGGAAGAACATCTCTTGCCACTGACGTACGTTGCCCAGATAGTTGTTGTTCAGGAGAATCATCTTTACGGGGGACTTCTGTTCCATGATGGTACCCAGTTCCTGGATGGTCATCTGGAAACCGCCGTCGCCCATAAACACGCACACCGTGCGGTCGGGAGCGCCAAAGGTGGCACCGATGGCTGCGGGAAGGCCGAAGCCCATGGTTCCCATACCTCCGGAGGTCACCATGCTGCGGCGCTCGGTGAACTTGAAGTAGCGTGCGGCAAACATCTGGTTTTGACCTACGTCGGTCACACAGATGGCTTTGTTTCCGGTCAACTCCGTGACGCGGCGTACCGCTTCACCCATCTTGATGGGTCCCTCTTCGGGGTGTATCTCCGGGTTGATTACCTTCTCCGTTTCCAAGTGCAGAGCGGGTTTGAAACTCTCAATCCACTCCGTGTGGTCGTTTTGTTTCAAGAGTGCGGTCACGGCAGCCACCGTTTCCTTGCAGTTGCCCGTCACGGCGCAGTCCACCTTCACATTCTTGTTCACCTCGGAAGGATCTATTTCGAAATGTATCTTCTTAGCCTGTTTTGCATACGTGCTCAACTTACCCGTGATGCGGTCGTCGAAGCGCATGCCGATGGCAATCAGCAAGTCGCACTCCTGTGTCTTCTGATTCGGAGCCAAATTGCCGTGCATGCCCAGCATACCCACGTTCAGACGATGGTCGGAGGGCAGTGCCGACAGACCCAGCAATGTGCATCCTGCGGGAGCATCTGCCTTCTCCAGGAACGCCTTCACCTCCTCGGTCGCGTTGCCCAGTTCCACGCCCTGGCCCACCAGCACCAACGGACGTTTGGCATTGTTAATCATCTGTGCCGCCTGCATCACAGCCGTACGATCCGTCTCCGGCACCGGCTTGTAGCTACGTATAAACTCCACGGTAGCAGGCTCATACTCCACCAGGGAAGTTTGAGCATTCTTAGCAAAGTCCAGCACCACCGGACCCGGTCGTCCGCTGCGAGCTATATAGAACGCGCGGCTCACCGCCCAAGCGATGTCCTCCGCCCGGCGAATCTGGTAGGACCACTTGGAGATAGGCTGTGTTACGCCCACCAAGTCGCATTCCTGAAACGCATCGCTACCCAACATAGACACGCCCACCTGTCCGGCGATTACCACCAGCGGTGTGCTGTCCATCATGGCATCGGCTATACCCGTAAGTGTGTTGGTGGCACCCGGTCCGCTTGTGACCAGACACACACCCACCTTACCGCTGACGCGTGCATATCCCTGCGCAGCGTGTGCTGCACACTGTTCGTGACGCACCAGTATATGGTTGAGTTCCTTTTTGTAATCGTAAAGAGCATCAAAGGTAGGCATGATGGCGCCTCCCGGATATCCAAAGAGTGTGGTTACACCCTCGTGAACCAAGGAGCGCATGAGTGCCTCTGCTCCTGTAATCTTTTCTTTCGACATCTCTGTAATTATCGATTGTTTTTAGTATCGTTTGCTTGTCTTTTGTTGCGTGCTCCCGGCTGTGGTTTAATCTTTTACAATACGTACACCACCCTTGTCGGCGCTGCTCACCATGGAGGCGTAAGCCTTGAGTGAGGTGGGCACCACACGGTTGCGGGTGACGGGGCGCATGGGACGTGCAGCCAGTTCCTCGTCGCTCAGCTTCACGTTGATGGTGCGGTTCGGGATATCGATTTCGATGATATCGCCGTCCACAATCTTACCGATAGCACCGCCTGCTGCTGCCTCCGGAGATACGTGACCGATGCTCAGACCGGAGGTTCCGCCGGAGAAGCGACCGTCGGTGATCAGTGCGCACTCCTTGCCGAGGTGCTTACTCTTTATATAAGAGGTGGGGTAGAGCATCTCCTGCATACCCGGACCGCCCTTCGGACCTTCGTAGGTGAGCACCACTACATCGCCGCTCTTTACCTGGTCGTTCAGGATGCCCTCGCAAGCTTCTTCTTGAGAGGTGAACACCTTAGCCGGACCGCTGAAGTGCCAGATGCTTTCGTCCACACCGGCTGTCTTCACCACGCAGCCATCTTGTGCGATGTTGCCGAAGAGCACTGCCAGACCACCGTCCTTGGTGTAAGCGTGTTCTATGTCGCGGATACATCCGTTGGCACGGTCGGTGTCGAGGGTCTCGTAGGTGCAACTCTGAGAGGCCATTTTGGTGCTGAACTTACCGGCAGGTGCACTGCTGTAGATGCGTTTTGCTTCGGCATCGAGTTCCGCCTTTTCTATATTGTATTTCTCCAAATCTTCGGCAAGAGTAGTGCCGTTTACACGCTTGAGTGAGGTGTTCAACAGACCAGCCTTGTTCAACTGTACCAGGATGTTGAGGATACCTCCGGCGCGGTTGCACTCCTGGATGGAGTACTTCTGGGTGTTGGGTGCCAACTTGCAGAGGCAAGGCACCTTGCGGCTCAGTGCGTCGATATCGGACATCTTGAAGTCCACGCCAGCCTCGTTGGCTACTGCCAGGAGGTGGAGCACGGTGTTGGTGCTACCGCCCATGGCGATGTCCAGGGTCATGGCGTTGAGGAAGGCGTCGCGTACGGCGATACTCTTGGGGAGTACGCTTTCGTCGCCGTCATTATAATATTTATAGGCGTTCTCGACCACCAGCTTGGCTGCATCTTTGAAGAGTTGCAGACGGTTGGTGTGTGTAGCCAGGATGGTTCCGTTGCCGGGGAGTGAGAGACCGATGGCTTCGGTCAGTGAGTTCATGGAGTTGGCGGTGAACATGCCGGAGCAGCTACCGCAACCGGGGCATGCGCTTTTCTCGATTTCCTTCATGTCATCGTCGGATACAGAGGAGTCGGCGCCCTTAATCATGGCGGTAATCAGGTCGGCATTTTCGCCGTTCCAACGTCCGGCTTCCATAGGACCTCCGCTTACGAATACGGTGGGGATGTTGAGTCGCATACTTGCCATGAGCATTCCCGGGGTAATCTTATCGCAGTTGCTGATGCAGATCATGGCGTCGGCCTTGTGTGCGTTGACCATGTACTCCACGCTGTCGGCGATGATGTCTCGTGAGGGGAGTGAGTAGAGCATGCCGTCGTGTCCCATGGCGATACCGTCGTCGATGGCGATGGTGTTGAATTCTGCGGCGTAGCAGCCCAACTTCTCAATCTCGGCCTTAACGATTTGTCCGATTTCGTGGAGATGGGTGTGTCCGGGAACGAATTGTGTAAAGGAGTTTACGATGGCAATGATGGGTTTACCGAATTGCTCTTGTTTCATGCCGGTGGCAACCCAGAGGGCTCTGGCTCCTGCCATGCGGCGTCCTTCAGTGCTGAATGCACTGCGCAAAGTATGTTTCATATCTTTATTTTTTATCAATTTCTATATCTTTTCCAAAACGGAATTGCAAAGGTATCCAATTTTTTTGTAATATGCGAATAAAAAGAAGAAAAAAATCCTTTTCAGCTATAATTTGTCATCTTTTGCGGTGTGTTTTATGTGAAATTATAAGTTTTTCTTCTTTACTACCGCTACATAGACCAGCAGTACGATGTTCATGAGTAGGGCGTAAAGGATGGCGGGGATGGTCAGTCGGGAATCGTTGAAAACAAACGGACTGCTTGCTAGTGCAATGGCTTGTGCCGCGTTTTGCATGCCGATTTCTATGACGAGTGTTTTCACTTCTCTTTCGGTTAGATGTGTGGCGCGTGACATGCTCCATCCGGCGAGTATGGAGCAGAGTAGGAGTGTCAAGACGCTGCCTCCGAGGGTGGGGAGGTGTTCGGCGATGAGGGCGTGGTGTCGCACAAAGAATATTGCGGCCAAAAAGATGAGGGCGGGGAAGGCGAGGCGTGATAGGATGCGTTCGCATCTTGTTGCCACTCGGGGCCACAGGCGACGTACTCCCACTCCTGCGGCTATGGGTAACAGCATGGATAACAGATTCTGCATCAGCATGTTTCCTAGCGGAAGGTGTGTCACGATGCTAGATGTAATCTCTGTATTCATTGCTTCTATTCCGAGTAGCATCCAGAGGGGTAGGGTGATGAGTGTCAGCACGCTGCTCAGGGCTGTCAGTGACACGGAGAGGGCCACATCGCCTCCTGCCAACATGGAGAATACATTGGAGGAACTTCCGCCAGGTGAACAGGCGATTAGCAGTAGTCCCAGGAAGTAGTAGGAGGGAAGTTGAAGGGTCCATCCGATGGCGAACGCTATGAGTGGCAGTATCACCAATTGTCCTACCATTCCCACGATAATGGGGCGTGGACGGTGGCGAAAAAGGAGAAAGTCAGCGGGTCGCAGTGTTAGTCCCAACTGAAACATCAGTAGGGTTAAAATGGGAAGTACTATCCAAATTGCATTCATTTGTATATGTGGTTTTATAAAATTGGCTGCAAAGGTAATATAAATATGTGAAAGTGCAGGTGTGGAGGCGAAGGAATTATCTTTTTACAAGGAAGTAAAT
>CAYSOK010000112.1:0-5435 GCA_964432645.1 uncultured Bacteroidaceae bacterium
GGTTTTTTGAGGACGTTCCACGAAACGTCCCTACACTGTGGATGGCCCTCTCGTGGATGGCCCTCTCGTGGATGGCTCTCTCGTGGATGGTCCTCTCGTGGATGGTCCTCTCGTGGATGGGCCTCTCGTGGAGATTCTTCTTTAGAAGTAGTAACCGAAACCGATTTTCAGTCCCACTTTGCTTCCGTTTGCATAGTCGTTAAAGCTCATGTCGTAATATACAGACGGTTCCACCGTGACATGGCGGTTCAAGAAGAATGCATATCCTAGTTGCGGCGTGAGGTATAAGTTGTTGTTGCTCTTATCCGTGTGAGAATACTTCACGTTGAGTCCCAAGTACAGACCGTTCTGTACGATGTAATATCTTCCGCCCAAGGATGCGGAGAAATCATCGCTCACGTTGGTGTGCTCGTATCCCATAGATGCCGTAGCCATGAGGGCATCGGCAAAGAAATATCCGGCGGTACCTTCCAAACCAAAACGTAGTTTTTCCTGTTTGCTGTACGAAAGTCCCAGATTGGTGGCAGACACGTTTATGTAACACTTACCGGCCTCGAACGGTTCTCTGTTGTCGTCGTCAACTACAATGCTCTTTTGTTGTGCGAATGCGCCAATGGTGGCGGTCATAAGCGCAAGACTTACTGCTAACTTCTTCATTCCATTTGTTTTTAGGGTTATTGATCTTGTTCTCGTCGCTTACGCATTTTCTCTTTGAGATAGTGCGTGTATCCCACGAATCCAACAATGATGTAGTAGACGATGAGCAACCAAAGAGAGTCCAGAGCCTCCTTCATTGTGGTGTGAAAGCATACAAATACGGCTGTTCCATAGATGAGCAACACTATGGGGAGCAGTATGTACTTCTTCTGTTTCTTTCTTTCCATATTCGGCGTGTATTATCTTAAAAACATCGCAAACATACATCTTTTTTTTCAAAGATATGGAGTACGTGAGTAGTTTTCTGTTTCTATTTATGAATATTTAGTTTCCTTTTCCATTTTATAAATAAGAACAACGCTATCAGTGTGCAGAGAGCACCTCCCAGATAACCTTGCCCTACGGTGAAGCCCCAACTGTCCTCCACTGCCGGATTGACACCAAAGGCACTGGGCGATACGAAGAGGTAAGTGGTACATACACACGTCATAAAGAGTGCCGGAATAAGGGTGATGATGTAGAGCTTCTTGCTTTGTACCAAGAACACCGTTATCGCCCACAACGTGAATACGGAGAGGGCCTGATTGCACCATGCAAAGTACTGCCAGATAAGTTTGAACCCGTTGGCATCGGCAAGACTATACACCAAGACCAAGAAGGTGACGGCAAATATCGGTAGACTGATGAGCAAGCGCTTAGACATGCTCTTCTGCTGGATGTGCAGTGCATCGGCGATAATCAATCGTGCGGAACGAAGTGCCGTATCGCCGCTGGTAATCGGAGCAAACACAATACCCAAGATGGCCAATATGCTACCCAGTGATCCTAACCATTCTTTAGAAATGGTGGTGGCTACATACGCACCACTATCGGCAACCTCCTTGGCAACACCATCCTCTATCACGGTGTGCGTGATGCCGTTGGTGTGGAAGAAGTAGGTGGCTACGGCAGCCCAGATGAGTGCCACCAAACCTTCGGTAACCATGGCTCCATAGAAGATGGGGCGACACTGTTTCTCACTTGCCATACAGCGTGCCATGAGAGGGGACTGTGTGGCGTGGAAACCGCTGATGGCACCGCACGCAATGGAGATAAACATCATGGGGAAGAGCGGTGAGGAATCGTACTTCGTGCCGAATCCCGTCCACATCTCCGGCAGTGCATCTTGACCGGGATGGTGTACAAACAGCATCACCAGCAATCCGGCTGCCATAAACAGTAATGCGATGGCGAAGATGGGGTAGAAGCGACCGATAATCTTGTCTACCGGACAGAGTGTGGCTAATATATAATAAAGGAATATGATGAGTATCCACCAATAGGAGTTCATCCAGGAAATCTTGTCTGCCGTCATGCCGGAGAGAAGTTCTGCCGGACCGGAAACAAAGACGGCGCCCACCAGAATCATCAGTACGGAGGTAAAGACAATCATGACCTGTTTGGTGCGGCTGCCCAAGTAGCGACCGACCAACTCCGGAAGGCTTTCTCCATCGTTGCGGATGGAGAGGCAACCGCTAAAGAAATCGTGTACCGCACCGGCAAAGATGGTTCCGAATACAATCCAAAGATAGGAGGCTGTTCCGAACTGTGCGCCCATGATGGCACCGAAGATGGGACCTAGTCCTGCAATGTTCAGGAATTGGATGGTAAATATCTTCCAATTGGGTAACAATAGATAGTCCACACCATCGGCTTTCGTGATGGCGGGGGTGGCGCGCTGGGCGTCGGGTGCAAAAATCTTCTCCACGAATGCTCCATAGATAAGGTAGCCTGCCAAAAGGAGAAGTACGGCAATACAAAATGTAATCATTTTCTACTTCGTTTTTTTAGAATCTGTCGTGGTATCAGTTCGCGACGTGCAAATTTACTAAAAAAGATTAGAAAAAGAACAAAGTTGTGGGCTTCTCTTTTGCTTTTTATGTAAATTTGCAGCGAAAAGACGGATATTTCGTCAAAAAACAGGAAAAATAGATGCGTTTGATATATAAAATAGGTTTACCGTACCGTTGGATTTTGGTGTTGGGGTTGTGGCTGATGGTTCTTGCGATGTCGGCTCAAGGGGTGTTTGATGCGTGGATGCAACGTCGTTCGCCGAAGTATGAGGTGCGGGCTGCATGGCTCACGACACTCTATGGACTGGATTGGCCTGCTACCAAGGCTACGAATGCGCAGAGTATGTTGCAACAACAACGGGAACTGTGTGTCATCCTCGATACCTTGCAGCGTGCGGGTATCAATACGGTTCTTTTCCAGGTGCGTACGCGTGGGGCGGTGCTGTATCCCTCTTCCGTGGAGCCGTGGGACGGGTCGCTTACCGGAACTACGGGCAGGAATCCCGGGTATGATCCGTTGGCATTTGCTGTGAGCGAGTGTCATAAGCGTGGTATGGAGTTGCATGCTTGGATGGTTACAATCCCTTATTGCAAGGTGTCGGCTGCCAAGAGTTTGGGGGCGGGGGCTGCGATTCAGAAGCATCCCAAGTGGTTTAAGAAGACAAGCGATTCCTGGTATTTGGATCCGGCACAGACGGAGACCGATACCTATTTGGCTTCTCTCTGTCGGGAGGTGGTGGAGAGGTATGATGTGGACGGTATTCATTTCGATTATCTTCGTTACCCGGAGTTTCCTTTTTCCGATGATGCTTCTTACAAACAGTATGGCAAGGGGATGTCTAAGACGGAGTGGCGTAGGAGCAACATCACTCGCATAGCGACCCATTTGAGTAAGACGATTAAGCAACTGAAACCATGGGTGAAGGTGAGTGCTTCTCCGATTGGTAAATATACGGATCTTCAGCGCTATCCTTCGGGTGGATGGAATGCTTATAAGGCGGTGGCGCAGGAGGCGCAGAGGTGGCTCGCTACGGGGGTGATGGATGCGCTCTTCCCTATGATGTATTTCCGCGACAATCACTTCTTTCCCTTTGCTGCCAATTGGCAGGAGGCGAGCGATGGCAAACCGGTGGTGCCGGGGTTGGGTATCTATCTTCTAAGCGAAAAGAATTGGTCACTCGATGTGTTTACACGCGAGATGGAGGTGATACGTGGCATGCAGATGGGCGGTCAAGCGTACTATCGTGCCAAGTTTCTGTGGACAAATCCCAAAGGCATTTATTCCTTTGCGCGCGATACCTATTATATGTTCCCGTCCGTATGGCGGGCTACGGAGGCAAAAGGGGTGGTGGCACCGAAGGCTCCTACGGGGGTAGCACTGGATGCCGATGGACTTCTTTGTACCTTGCGTTGGCAGTCGGTTGAGGATGCTGTTGTCTACTGTCTTTACGGCAGTGATACGTATCCTGTAGAAACGGAGGATGTTACAAATCTAATAGATGCTCATGTGGAGGGGACTGCTTGTACAATCCCTGTGGAAGCGGGCGCTTATCGCTACTATGCGGTGACGGCAAAGAACCGTTATGGCATGGAGAGTTCCGCTGCGACTGTTTGTGTGGCGGAATAACGCATACGAAAGGTTACTTTTTTTTGAAATCTTTTGCTTGTTTCTATAGAAATCCATACCTTTGTAAAAAATAAGTGTAATCATGGAAATAAAATACCTTGATTTAGAGAAAGTAAGTGCGAGTTTTGAACCTCAACTTACCCAAGAACTGGAGAATACCATACATTCCGGCTACTACTTGAACGGCAGTAGGGTGGAGGCTTTTTCACAGGATTTTGCTGCATACTGTGGTGTTGATTATTGTGTACCGGTGGGGAGTGGACTGGATGCCCTGCGTTTTATCTTTCGTGCATACAAGGAGTTGTGCGGATGGCATGATGGCGATGAGGTGATTGTCTCCGGGCATACCTTTATAGCTTCGGTGTTGGCGATAAGCGATGCCGGACTTACACCGGTGCTTTGTGATGTGCGACAGGATACTTTGTTGATGGATTCGGAGAAGATTGTGGATTGTATCACCGAACGTACGCGTGCCATACTTCCCGTGCATCTGTACGGTAGGGTGTGTCGCATGGATACCATCTGCGACCTTGCCGACCGTTTCGGCCTTAAGGTGATAGAGGATGCTGCGCAGGCTCATGGGGCGTATTATCAGGATTCTCGTGCCGGGAGTATTGGGGATGCTGCGGCGTTTAGTTTCTATCCGGGTAAGAATCTGGGAGCACTGGGGGATGGCGGTGCGGTCATGACCAATGATTCTGCTCTGGCAGATATGGTTCGTATGTTGGCGAATTATGGTTGTAACACCAAGTATTACAGTCTGTACAAGGGGTTTAATAGTCGTTTGGACGAACTTCAGGCAACGGCTTTGCAGGTGAAACTTTCTCGTTTGGATGCTGACAACGAACGTCGTCGTGAGGTGGCTCGTATCTATTCCGAGGAGATTCAGAATCCGTTGGTTCAGGTGCCGTATCACGGTGAGGTGGATTGTTCCGTCTTCCATATCTATCCGCTTCTGTGTGAGTGTCGGGAGGAGTTGCAGCAGTTCCTTGCGGAGAGGGGGGTTCAAACGCTTATTCACTATCCGGTTCCTCCACACAAGCAGGAGGCTTATAGTGAATTAAATGGTGCGGAACTGCCGGTGACGGAGTATATCACGGCGCATGAACTTTCGCTTCCTATCAGTCCCGTTATGACGGATGATGAGGCGCGGTATGTGGTGCAGATGGTGAATGATTTTCAGTAGAGCCGAAAAATAAAAGCGGTTGGAGTTTTGTTTTGCAACATACTCCAACCGCTTTCTTGGTTATATGAATCAACTAACTAAACATTATGCATTGGCAAAGGTGAGGTGATTCTCCTTGCAATCCACCACGATA
>CAYSOK010000113.1:0-5388 GCA_964432645.1 uncultured Bacteroidaceae bacterium
CCTGTGTGTATTACGACGATGAGGGCAAACTCTGGATGAGCTATGGTTCCTGGAGCGGTGGTATCTTTGCACTGCAACTGGATGAGAACACAGGTTTGCGTGACTACACCGTGACCTATACGAGCGACTACGCAAGCAAGGGAGCCAACTTCACCAGCGACCCGTACTTTGGCAAGAAGATTGCGGGCGGTTACTATGTGTCCGGCGAGGGTTCCTACATCCGCAAATTCGGTAAATATTACTTCTTGTTCTTGTCTTATGGCGGGCTGACCTCTACCGGCGGTTACGAGATGCGTGTATTCCGCAGCGAGAATCCCGATGGTCCGTTTGTGGACGGCAACGGTGTAAATGCACGCTATACGGGTTATGCGCTGAACTATGGTCCCAAGGGTACCGACAATCGTGGTGTGAAGATTATGGGTTCTTACAAGTGGAACTACATGAATCTGGGTGAGATAGCTCAGGGACACAACTCCGTGACGATTGGTCAGGACGGCAATTATTACCTGGTTTATCACAGTCGTTTCAACGGTGGTAACGAGGGGTTTGAGAACCGTGTACACCAGATGTTCCTGAACGAGCAGGACTGGTTGGTGGCAGCACCGTTTGAGTATCACACAACAGACACCATCAAGCAGTCGGACATAGAGAGCAAGCAGATTGCTACAGCCAAGGAGATTGCAGGTACATATCGCTTTATCATGCACAACTATAAGCAGAATTGCGATAGTCTGGAGGTGGCAACTCCCACCCTTGTCACACTGACCGAGGCGGGTAAACTGAGCGGCACGGTCAACGGTAAGACGGTGAGCGGCAAGTGGAGCATCACGGAAGGAACCTCCTTCATCACACTGACCATAAGCGGCACAGCTTATTATGGTGTGTTGGTGGAGCAGACCGAGGACCCCACGAACATACGGAGTCTCTGCTTCACGGCAATGAACCCGAAGAGCGGTGTGAACATCTGGGGTGCTAAGATGCGCGATGAGTACTCCATCGCATACATTTATAATTTGAACAATAAGAAGTGGCCGGTGAGTGCAAGTGCATCGGTCACCTCTAACTTGAATCTGGAGATGGTGGAGAACGATACGCTGGAGACCAACGTGGAGGTGACGTGGAAGTCCGATACGCCGGAGTTGATTTCAGACTACGGTCGCTACATGCAGGCTCCGGAGGAGGATGTGCAGTATGTGACGTTGACGGGTAGCCTCAACTGCGGTACGCACTCCTACAGCAAGGACATCCGTGTACGTGCCAAGGCGGCTACGGAACTCACGGGCGATGAGCTGAAGGGATTGAAGGCGTACTACGACTTTGAGGAGGGGCTGACCAACCAAGTGAACAGCTCCGAGAAGGGTTTTATGGGTAAGGCCAGCGGCGGTACGTCGGCTGCTCGCACCTATTATAAATTCCGCGAGGGATATGCCATGCGCCAGTACGAGGGCAGTGCCGTGAGCTACGGTCGTTTTGCCAACTCCTTGAATAGCGATACCGCCGACCTGGAGGGTGTGACGGTAGCCATGTGGGTGAAGCGTTTGAGCACCGACGAGGCCAACTACAACAACGACTTATTTGCCTTTACCAACTCCTCACAGACGCAGTACCTGGCGTTCTCTCCCAACACTGCCATCACCTTTCTGAATGCCGATGGTCACACCATGGAGGCGAACGTGAAGCAGGGACTTCTCTCCGACATCCCGGTGGACACATGGGCATTTGTAACGCTGAGCATCGACAAGAACGGTTTTGCGGTTTATGTAAACGGTACGCGCAAGAGTTACACCTCTTCTAATAAGGGTTTGACCAAGAGTGAGAATTTCACCTATCAGGACATATTGGATTTGATTCAGTCCGGCAACAACATCTACTTCTATACGGGTATGGGCAGCAAGCGTGGAACGGCGGCGGCTTATATCGACGACATACTTCTCTACAATCGCAGCATGACGATTGCGGAGGCGAAGAACTTATACAATGCGGCAAATCGTGTTTACGACTTCACGGCTGTGGCTCTCATGGGTGATGTGAACGGTGACGGTGTGGTTTCGGCTGCGGATATCACATGTGTGGCGAGCTACATCCTTACGGGTGATGCTACGGGTTTGAAACTTGAGAGTGCGGATATGGATGGCAACGGTGAGGTGACGGTTGCGGACATCACGACGATTGCTGCGAAGATTTTGGAGGGTGAATGAATGTGAATAGACTGTTAACAGACGTTCAAAACACCCATTTTTCTTGATATAAATCAAGTTTTGAAAGAAATATCGAAAAAAAACCACGAAAATGTTTGCAGTATTACAGAAAAAAGGTACCTTTGCACACGTTTTTCATGGTATTAGATTTAAGGTTAGAAAAAGATTGGTTGTCGTGAGACAATCAATTTTTTCGTTTATAGGGGTTTATCTTCGTTTTTTTACCACCCCCACTCTTCCCATCCCATATCGATGAACCAATCGGTATTGCGGAAACTATCCATCCACGTCGACGTCATGGAAGGGGTAAAAAATGAAACGCCACCGTAGTTCTCCTCGTCCGTCATTTTATATATCCTACCCGACCAACCGTAATACACATTCTCTCCACTGTAATTCGTATTCCAATACCCCGTCGTGTAACGATACGGGAAAGCCTTCAGGAAAACATCATCCCACTCCTCAAGACCCTCCGGAGACTGCTTATACAAAAAACTACGCAAGTCGTAAAAAGGCGGATACGTGGTACTCGGATAATAACGCTGCACCCCCTGATACGTAGGCGTCACATCCTCCGTACCGAAATACATCTTCATGAAAGGCTTCGTGGCACGCATCAAGGCTTCCATATACGCCGTCTCACACGCCGAAAGAATCACACCGTCATCACTGTTCTTGTAATAATGCTGCAAAAGACCGTCCACATCGGGCGAAGGAGTTGCAAAGATATCCCCTAAAATAGCATCATAAGGAGCACCCGCTCCCGGTATCTCCGCAGGACTCGCCAGGATGTAATCCGCACGGTTGCGCAACGCATAATCCAACTCTATACACTGCATGAAACAAGCATCAAAGAAGAGGAAATCCAAATGATGCCAATCCTCCAGAACCGAAGCTAAATCCCCTATGTTAATCTCCTTTACGGGACCACCCGTATCGTAGCCTATGGAACGTGTGGCATGCGTATCGTCCATCCATCCGCTACCGTGCGACCACATGGTGAGCGACCAGGAGGAAGCGGTGGGAGCCACTCTGTCCACTATGTCCAGAACCTCCCTCATCACCTCCGTATCGGCAGAATTCAGGTTCTCATCCCATGTGTACAACGTATCTATCTTCTGCGTATTGCGAATCTCCAAGAGCATAGAATTCTTATACCTGCGATCCTGAAACACATACAAACGACCATCCTCCGGAATATTCGTAGCCCCATAACGCATCTCGCTCAAATCGGTCGCAGCATTGCTGTTCAAGGAGTTCTCGGCTATCATGTACACCAGCGAAACATGCCGAGCAGGCACTCTCGTGGTATCCACCCACCGGTTGAGCTCATCGTCCGAAGTGTCATCCCCCGAACAAGCAAAAAAGAGAGGAAGCGTCATAAAGCCGACAGCCAACGCAGAAAGAGTTTTTTTCATGTTTATCCTATATAAAAAAATGCCCCCCTCTCCACGAAGAGAGGAGGGCTTTTCGTTGAAATGATGTCTATTATTTCTCCGGAATCTCAGCAAGGAGTTGGCACAAGAAACCGTAGAATTTTTCTACCGATGGTATGTAGCAACGTTCGTCGGGAGTGTGCGGAGACTTCAAGGTAGGACCCATGCTCACGAGATCCATCTCCGGATACACCTTACCGATAAGGCTACACTCAAGTCCTGCGTGGCACACCTGTACGTCGGCAGGAGTATTGAAGCGGCGCTGATAGAGTTCCTTGATTTGCGCCACAATAGGAGAATCGAAATTCGGTTGCCAAGCCATGTAATCGCCATCCGTCTCCACCTTCATGCCCGCCATATTGAAGCAGCACTCAATCATGGACACCTGATACTCCTTCATGCTATCGGCACTACTGCGCACCAAGCACTTGATGGAAGCGTTGCCCCCCTCTATGTCCACGATAGCGAGGTTGCTCGAAGTCTCTACAACGCTAGGAATGCTCGGAATGTAGCGCAACACACCGTCGTGGCATGCGTACACGGCATCGACCAAATTGTCCTGAATCTCCTCAGGTAATTCGCCTACCGGCATATCCGCCGCACTCACTTCCAGGCGGATATCGCTCTCAATACCTACAAACTCCTCATTGAAGAGCTTCTCGCAGTAGGCAGCCAAATCCTTCACATCTTCTTCGTTGCCGGCAGGCACGGTGATAATCACCTCGGCATCACGCGGAATAGCGTTGCGCATGTTGCCACCGTGCCACGAAGCCAAACGTGCTTCATCGTCGGCAATTGCGGCAGCCAAGAAACGTGCCATCAACTTGTTGGCATTTCCACGTCCCTGGTTAATCTCCAATCCGGAGTGACCGCCGCGCAGTCCTTTCAGTGCCACCTTGAGTGCCACGTCCCCCTCCTCAGGAGCTACCTCCTTATACTGCAACGAGCCGGTTACATTGACACCGCCTGCGCTGCCTATAACGAATTCGCCCTCCTTCTCATTATCTATATTAAGGAGGATATCCCCTTTAAGAGTGTCGGGCGAGAGGTGGTTTACACCCCACATGCATGTCTCTTCGTCGGCGGTTATGAGAGCTTCCAACGGTCCATGCTTTAAGGTATCGTCTGTAAAGATGGCCATAATCATGGCGACACCTATACCGTCATCGGAACCGAGTGTGGTTCCCTTGGCTTTCACCCAGTCGCCATCGATGTAGGTTTCGATGGGGTCGGTTTCGAAGTTGTGGGTGCTGCCCTTAACGGCTTGCGGTACCATGTCTATATGTGCCTGTAGAACGGCTGTTTTCCTGTCCTCCAAGCCCGGAGTGGCGGGTTTGCGAAGCACGATGTTGTCGCCTCCGTCTTTGAAGGCTTCTATGTTGTGCTCCTGAGCCCACGCGAGTAAGAACTGATGTGCTTTCTCCAAGTGTCCGGATGGTCGCGGAACTTGGGTTAATGCGTGGAAAGCATTCCAGACGTTCGCGGGATGTAAATCTTTAATTGATGTCATATCTTTATCTCTATTTATGTGTTTTCTATTCCTATACTTAATTACGGTACAATATTACTGCTTTTTCTCGCAATTTGCAAGCATTACAAAAAGAAATATGCGTTTTCGTGCATTTTTCCGTCACTTTTAACACTTTTGAATGTAAAATTAACTCGATTTTCTGATTTTTGTAAACAACTACGAGCGAGTATACACCCACGAGCGAGTATCCACAGTGTAGGGACGTTTCGTGGAACGTCCTCAA
>CAYSOK010000114.1:0-5307 GCA_964432645.1 uncultured Bacteroidaceae bacterium
CCTGCTTTGGGAGCAGGGGGTCGTGGGTTCGAATCCCGCTACCCCGACTTTTTTTATATACCCCCCTGTCTTATTCTAGAATCATACTGAGTGATAAACGCTGGCGTTCTGCGTCTACTTCTGTTACTTTTACGGTCACATGCTGGTGCAAGGATACCACATCATTGGGATCCTTCACATATTTGTTGGCTATCTGAGAGATGTGAACCAACCCCTGTGTGTGTACACCCACATCCACAAAGCAACCGAAGTTTGTTACATTCATCACAATACCCGGAAGTACCATCCCCACACGAACATCTGTCAACTCCTTCACGTTCGGGTCAAAGCTAAAGACTTCTATCTGTTCGCGAGGATCCAATCCCGGTTTTTCCAATTCCTTCATGATGTCCTCCAGGGTAGGCAATCCCACCTCCTTACTAACGTATCGCTTGATATCCACCTCCCTACGCTTGGAAGCATCCGTCATTAAATCGGTGATGGTACATCCCGTGTCAATTGCCATACGTTCCACCAATCGATAACGCTCCGGATGTACTGCCGAATTGTCCAACGGATTCTTGCTGCCGGTTATGCGCAAGAACCCCGCACACTGTTCGTAACTCTTTTCACCCATGCGCGGCACCTTCATCAGTTGTCTGCGCGAGGTAAATGCACCGTTCTTGGCACGATAGTCCACGATGTTTTGTGCCAGTTGAGGCCCCAATCCGGACACATATGTAAGCAATTGCTTGCCGGCAGTGTTCACGTTGACCCCCACCAAGTTTACACAATACTCCACCGTTTGGTCGAGTGAATGCTTCAAAGCCGTCTGATTTACATCGTATTGATACTGTCCCACACCAATGCTTTTCGGGTCAATCTTCACCAACTCCGCCAACGGATCCATCAGACGTCTTGCGATAGACACTGCTCCGCGCACCGTTACATCGTAGTCCGGGAACTCCTCTCGCGCCACTTTGCTTGCGCTGTAAATGGAAGCACCGTCTTCGCTCACCATAAACACCGGAATTTCCGTCGGGAAGTCAATCTCCCGAATAAAAGCCTCCGTTTCGCGTCCCGCCGTACCGTTGCCAATGGAAATCGCCTCCACTTTGTATTGCTCCACCATCTGTTTCACCCGGAGTCTAGCCATTTTTACCTGCTCCTTGGGAGGGTGGGGGAATATAGCCTCGTGGTGCAGCAGGTTGCCTTCCGCATCCAGACACACCACTTTGCACCCTGTGCGGAAGCCCGGGTCGATACCCATCACGCGCTTTTGTCCCAACGGTGCCGCCAGTAGTAATTGTCTTAAATTCTTGGTAAATATGTTGATAGCCTCCTCATCGGCACGCTCTTTACTCTCGTTGGCAAACTCCGTTTCGATGCTTGGCTTCAGCAAACGGCTGTAGGAATCCTCTATCGCCTTTTGCACCACATTGCCCGCTTCGGTATTTCCTTTTATGAAGATGCGGAACAGTCGTTCCTTGCATCGGTCGCTATCGCCGTCTATGCTTACGCGCAGAATCCCTTCGGTTTCGCCGCGTCGAATGGCCAGAATTCGGTGCGATGGGCAGGTGCTCAAACGTTCCGTGAAGTCGAAATAGTTGCTATATTTCTCGCCGACAACCTCTTTTCCTTTTATAACACGTGATGAGATGATGGCGTCCATGCGGAAATTGTGTCGAACCGTATTGCGGGCGTTTTCACTTTCGCTTATCCATTCAGCCATGATGTCGCGCGCTCCTGCAAGTGCTTGACTTACATTGGCTACCCCCTTCTTTTCGTTGACAAACCGTTCGGCGGTAGGCATCACTTGGGTTCCGTAATCTTGTTTCATCAGGATACGGGCCAATGGTTCCAGTCCTTTTTCGCGTGCGGTTTCGGCACGGTTGCGTCGTTTGGGTTTGTAGGGCAGATAGATATCCTCTAATTCCGTAGCATCGTAGCATTCCTCTATGCGTAGACGCAGTTCGTCCGTAAGTTTTTCCTGCTCCTCTATGGCGTGCAGGATGGTGTTCTTTCGTCTGTCCATCTCCTTGAATTTTTCCCATAAATCGGAGATGGATGCGATTTGTACTTCGTTTAGTCCACTTGTGACTTCCTTGCGATATCTACTAATAAAGGGTATGGTACACCCCTCTTCGAGTAAGCGTATCGTTCCGTCAACCTGTCCCTCGGGGATGCTTGTTCTTCCGGCTATCAGACTAGTGTATTTCATCATAACGTGTTATAATTATAATCTGCTTGCAAATTTACCTATTTTTTGTGAAATATACGTCTTGTTTTGGGGAAAAACGGATAAAAAATTGTAATTTTGTGGCTCAAATAGTAAAATGATACATAAAATGGGAAAAAGAAGGAAGAAAAGTAAGCAGAATGGTCATGTGGGAATCGCATTAATCGTCTTGGTCTTGGGGTTCGCTTTGACCTTGGCGCAGCGTTTCATGTCTACGCCTTCGGAGGCGGAGAATAGGGATTCAACGGTGGTGCAAACTTCGTCATCGGGCGATTCGGTGCAGGCGAGTTTCAAGTTGGAGTTGCCGCAGAATGTGACGGAACGGGTGGAACAGGTGATTGAACATCTGGGTTATACCACCTCTTATAATAATACTTGGCTCATTCCTAACTGGGTGGCATACGATTTGACGGCGGCGGAGGTGAAGGGGGATGTTCCTCGCAAACAGACTTTTGTGCCCGATCCGCAGGTGAAGGGGGCAACGGCGGTTCACGAGGATTACACGCGTTCCGGTTACAGCCGCGGTCACATGGCGCCGGCGGCGGATATGCGTTGGAGTGAACAGGCTATGGAGGAGAGTTTTTACCTGAGTAATGTTTGTCCGCAGAAGGCTGATTTGAATGCGGGTAGTTGGGAGAAGGTGGAACGCTTGGCTCGTAGATTGGCGGGTGAGTCTGTGGTTTACATCTGTTGCGGTCCTTTGGTGGACGAGAATCCGGAGCGTATTGGCAGACACGGTGTTGCGGTGCCGTCTCGTTTTTTTAAGGTGATGTGTATGCAGCGCAAGAATAGGTGGCAGGCTATCGGTTTTGTGATGGCAAACGAGAAGTGTCCCGGTTCGCTCTTTGATTATGCTGTGAGTGTGGACGAGGTGGAGAAACTTACGGGTCTGGATTTCTTTTATCAACTTCCGGACGATGTGGAAAATTCCATTGAGTCTACCTGGTCGCAGAAGGAGTGGCAATAAAAAATGCACGGTGGGAGTGCCCCATAAGGAACACACCACCGTGCCAACTACATAAAAGAGAATGAATTATTATTTTACGACGAAGTCTTTTACTTCTTCGAGGTTTTTCTCAATTACGGAATCCGGCAACTCATAGTTCACCAGATTTCCGGCAATATATTGGTCGTAGGCTGTCATATCGATAAGACCGTGACCGGACAAGTTGAAGAGGATGACCTTCTTTTCGCCTGTTTCCTTGCACTTCTTAGCCTCGCGTATGGTGGCGGCAATGGCGTGGCATGATTCCGGTGCGGGGATGATACCTTCTTTCTGAGCGAAGAGCATACCTGCTTCAAAGCTTTCTAGTTGAGGTATATCCATGCCTTTCATATATCCGTCCTTCAGCAACTGTGAGATAATCATGCCTGCTCCATGGTAGCGCAGACCGCCGGCGTGTATGTTGGCGGGGGCGAAGTTGTGTCCCAGGGTGTACATCGGGAGTAGGGGGGTGTAGCCTGCTTCGTCTCCGAAGTCATACTGGAATTTACCGCGGGTCAATTTCGGACAGCTATCCGGTTCTGCTGCAATAAATTCTGTCTTTTTGCCCTCTTGGAATACGTGTCGCATGAACGGGAAGGCGATGCCGCCGAAGTTGGATCCGCCGCCGAAGCATGCGATGACGGTGTCGGGGTATTCGCCGGCCATTTCCATCTGTTTTTCTGCTTCCAGACCGATGATGGTTTGGTGTAGTCCTACATGGTTCAACACGCTACCCAGTGCATACTTGCAATTGGGGGTAGACATGGCTAATTCCACGGCTTCGGAGATGGCTGTACCGAGTGAGCCTCCGTAGGTGGGGTTCTTGGTTAATATGTCTTTGCCGGCGCGTGTGGACATGGAGGGGGAGGGGGTAACTTGTGCTCCGAATGTCTGCATGATGCTGCGGCGATAGGGTTTCTGTTCGTAGCTTATTTTTACTTGATAAACAGCACATTCCAATCCGAACACTTTGGTTGCATAGGAGAGTGCGGCTCCCCATTGTCCTGCGCCGGTTTCGGTGGTGAGGTTGGTGATGCCTTCTTCTTTTGCGTAGTAGGCTTGTGCCAGGGCGGAGTTGAGCTTATGGGATCCTACCGGGCTCACACTTTCATTTTTAAAATAGATGTGTGCGGGTGTGCCTATTGCTTCTTCCAGTCCATAGGCGCGAACCAGGGGGGTGGAGCGATAGTATTTATACTGTTCACGAACCGGTTCGGGTATGTCAATCCACTCGTGTGTGGTGTCTAGTTCTTGGTTAGAGCACTCTTTGGCGAAGAGGGGGTACAAGTCTTCCGGTTTCATAGGCTGCCGTGTTGCCGGATTGAGTATCGGCAACGGTTTGTTTGGCATATCTGCCTGAATGTTATACCACTTGCGGGGGATTTGGTCCTCCGTCAAGAAGAATCTTTTTTGCTTTTCCATAATATTATAAAGCCAACTATGTTAGATTGTAATGTTGTCGCAAACTTACAGATTATTTTTGAATCCTCCAAGAAAAATAGTACTTTTTTATATAAAAACTATAAGATTTTGTGCGTTTTGGTCTTTTTCTTGGTCTTTTTAGGTGTTTTTTGTTGTGCTCTTATGTGTGTGTTCGGTTTGTGATTGCTCGTTGTGTGGGGTCTGTGTGGATATCGTGTGCGGGGGTGAGGTTGTATGGGAGGAGAGGTATTTCCGGGAACCTACACTCCGGAGCGGTCTTTATCGGTCGGGTTCGGGAGTTCGGGAACGCGCTTCGCTTGAACGCCCTCACTCTATTCCTCCCCCTCTCTCTAAAGCCTCTTCGCTCCTCCGCTCATGGTATCCCGGAAATACCTCTCCTCCCATACAACCTCCGTAAAAAAACGATTATCCACGTGCCATCCACAGTGTATGGACTGTGCCGTGGAACGTCCTCAAAACTCCGGTTCGTGGAACATTCCGAATGGTGGAAACATCCGGGAGTCATCCACAGTGTAGGGACGTTTCGTGGAACGTCCTCAAAAAACCGGCGCGTGGGTCATGCCGCATGGCGAATCCAATACTTCGTAGGTTTTCACGAAGCGTCCCTACATAGTGGGCGTTCAAGTGGGTATAACACAATTTCGAAATATGAGCATCTTTT
>CAYSOK010000115.1:0-5274 GCA_964432645.1 uncultured Bacteroidaceae bacterium
AGGAAACACTAAAACTGGAGCTTATATAGAACTTAACTCAAGTTTCGGATTTGTGTATATTATTTTTCCCTATTTATTAGGGGGAGTTATCCGCATCTCCCCCACCCCTTTCTTCCACGATGCAAGAAAAAAGGGGCAGGAGAAAAACGTTTCTACTCTTCTACAAAGCAATTCCCACACGAAAGCCATAGTTGCCGACACCGCTTATATCGAAACCGGGCATTTCATCGGTTTTGTTTGTTGAGAAATTGTAATAAAGAGCTAAGTGGACACCGGTCATCCCTTTCATGGGATAGAAGTGAAGGCCTAACTCGGGGGCTATATAAAAGCCCCATGTATCGCGATTTATCTCATAGAGATTATATGCTGTCTGAAACTCGGAGTACATGACTCCCATCTTCGCACCTACATAGGGACGAAACATGCCACTATAGATAAAACGGTAGTTACACATCACACCAAACGGTAATTGGAAATAGTGTGCAGTGCGGTCGGTATTCATGTATTCACCGTTCCCAAGCGACACTGTTTCACGACTGTAATACTTGTTGTTACTGTGAAACCCGAGGAATGCTCCGGCGGAAACATTGGGGGTGAAACACCATGCTCCTTCTATGTTCATTCCCCAACCGTTGAGCGACTGCGCAAAACCGTCGTTGGCGGCAGCATTAAACTGCCAATCTACGTTCCAGTAATACTGTTCCGAAATTTGTGCCTTCGCTGTAGTTCCACTTGCCACCGTCAACACAAGTCCTATAATGGCACCCATCCAATAATGGGGCAGCATCTTAACAAAATATCTTTCTTTCATATCTATAAGATTTTAGTTATCAAACGGAGGCATAGAAAAAGCATAGTCAATACCGGCAGACATCGAACTTACCGTAGGATAACCTCCGGAGCCGACTTCACTGCTGATGGAAGCACACCACACTATCTTTGGACTCGTAGCGGTGAAGTCTATCATGTTGACGAGCAACGATGCTAATGAGTATTGGTAGGTGTAAAGGTATCCACCGGGACCTCCCCAACCATTATATGCTCCCCAATAGCCCCATCCGCCATACCAATTGTTCCAGGGTGTGTACCAATCTACAATCTGATAATTCGATGTCTTATAAGCCATCACTACAGCTACTGTTGCCGAATCTTTGCTCTCGGCCAATAGTCCTAAGTCAGAAAGCTCGGCACGGAAACGTGACACTACAGTAGCGTACAGGAGAGCATTCTTCTTGGCCAAAGTATCGGGAATAGCTGTCGATTTAGTTGGTATAATGAGGATAGTAGAGTCTAACCAAATCTTCTGATTCTTAAGATTATAAGACTCATTATAATCCACATAGACCAGATTTTGCGTACTCAAGTCATTATAATCGGGATTGTGCTCGCAGGCCGCACATACGGCAAGAGCAGATGCAATGAAAAGGATTCCTTTTTTCATATCGTCCTCCTCCCGTTACGTTGTCTTACGTGTGAGTTTCTGCTTCACCTTGTTCACCTCTTCCTTAAAGTCGGCTCCCACTCGCTTAAGCACAGTATCCCCTTCGGCACGGAAATTGCGTTTCGAGCCGTCTTGGGCGGAGACAAGTTGGTAGATGACTACGGTACTATCTCCCGGAATGCCTAATACGGTGAGTTTCTCACCTTCATCGGTAAAGGTGAGCATCTCTCCGCTTTCGGGATTTACATAAGAGGTGGTGAGTTCGTACGTGCCATCACCTACCGGAGAAAGAGCGGTTATGACCAATAGGTAGTCGGTATCTACACCGTTGTCATCCATAACACCCTCATACTCATAGACCATCATCTCGCCATCGCTTGTTGTAGCGTGAGCCACACTGTCAGCGGGACAGTTGTCGCACGAGGAGGAGTCCTTACATTTACTCGAACAAGCCGAGAACAAGAGAGCAGCTACGCTCCACAAAAATAAATGTTTCATTTCTCTGTTTTTTTTAAGTTGTTAGAATCATTAAGAATTCTATCTAACAACAACAGAGAGGATGAAAAAGTTTTAGAGTAGCGGGGTAAAGAGGTTGCATATCCACTTCCAGGCACGTTTGCGCCAGGGAAGTTGCTTCCACATCTCACGGGTAAGTTCGGTGCAGGACTCTCGTTTGTCTTTCTCAAACATATCTGTGAGTTCGGCGGTGGTCTCGCGGTCGAAAATGAAACAATTTACTTCATTGTCGGTTGCTAGACTACGGCTGTCTAGGTTAATGGAACCTACCGTACAGAAGAGACTGTCTACCATCATTACTTTAGAGTGGTGAAAACCACCATGATAAACATAGACATGAGCGCCGCGTTTCAGAAGCTTATACGCTTGTTTATGCACGGCATGGGGGGTGATGGGTACATCTGCCTTGGCGGAAATCATAAGTTCCAATCGTACACCACGCTTCAACATTCTACGAAAGGCAGAACGCACGGAAGGGGTAAGACAGAAATAGGGATTTATGACCTTTACCACCTCTTGTGCATGATCTAGACTGGCGATATAGGCTTGACGCGCGGCCTTGGGGGTGACATGAGGGGTACGGTCTACCACACCGATACATTTACTTCCGGCTGTGGAGGTGGTATCGGGACGTAACCCGTTGAAATTCGTATCTGTATAGTACCCATGACTGTATTTCAGGGAATCGAGTGTTTCGTGCGTCACCTTCCTCCACATGCGTAGAAAGATTTTGTGAAGATCGCCTACAGCATCTCCTTCTACTCGCATGTGCATATCACGCCATTCACCGAATTCGGGTTTTCCGGTAATGTAGTAATCGGCTACATTCATTCCTCCTGTATAGGCTATAACACCGTCTATCACCACTATCTTACGATGATCCCGTCCTGTCACATGGTTTACCCAGGGAAAACGAACGGGATCGTACTCATATATCTGTATACCTCTATTGCGCAGATTTACAAGGTGCTTCTTCTTTAACGGTTTGTTATTGGAGTCATTTCCCCATCCGTCAAAGAGGGCACGCACTTCCACACCGGCAGCTGCTCGCTCTGCCAAAAGGTCGAAGAGTGCAAAGGCGATGGAGTCATTGCGGAAATTAAAGTATTCCAAGTGGATGTAGTGTTTGGCTTGACGTACTGCAGTGAAGAGGTCCTCAAATTTTTCCAACCCACTCTTTAAAAGCACTACCTTATTGTTGGATGAGAAGGGTACGCCCGTGGTACGCAGATAGTCGGCAACTACCGTATCCTGCGATACAGTATCTGCCGTCACCCCACAAGCTACCTTATCTTCAGCATTCACACTCATCAAAAAAAAGAACAAATAAGAGAGTACAACGGTTATCCTTTTCAACATTTTTATTTACCTTAGAGCATACAACTAAAATGATCCACGATGCCGAGAAGATGTTTCTCCTCGTCTACAATCAGTACGGCATGTATCTTATAGGTTCCCATAATATCCTGAATATCGGATATTTTAGTATCAGGAGACACACACTTGGGACTATAAGTCATGACATCGCCTACCGTCAAACGGAAAAATTGATCTTGTGAATTCTCCATGGCACGGCGCACATCGCCGTCGGTTATGATACCGATTACTTTATTATCTACCAACGCTACGCATAGTCCCAAGCGTCCTTTGCTAACGTGGAATACAGCCTCTCCCATCGGCATATCGGGGGGGACTACAGGAAGTTCATCGGTACGCATCACATCGTGTGCGGTGGTGAGCAGGCGCTTACCCAACGAACCTCCGGGGTGAAAACGAGCAAAGTCTTTTGCCTTAAACCCACGAACTTCCATAAGGGCACATGCCAAAGCATCGCCTAACACCAACATGGCTGTGGATGAGGAAGTGGGAGCAAGATTCAGTGGACAAGCTTCGTGATTTACAGTGATTCCTATATGATAGGTAGAATACTTCGCTAGCAACGATTCCGTATTTCCGGAAATACCGATTAAAGGAGTCTTCTGTTCCAGTAAGAAGGGGATAAAGCGCAGTAACTCATCTGTTTGACCGGAATACGACAAAGCAAGAACCACATCTTCCGGAGCAATCACGCCTAAGTCTCCGTGAAACAAGTCCAACGGATTGATAAAAAATGCGGGAGTTCCCGTACTGGAGAGTGTGGCTGCAATCTTGGCACCAACATGTCCACTCTTACCGACACCCGTGACCACCACCTTACCTTTGCAAGCATAGATGAGTTGCACCACGTGGTCGAAGTTCTCGTCTAGTAGCGGTATTTGGTCTAGCAATGTCTGTGCTTCGTCTCGTAGACACTTTATGGCTATTTCGCGTATTTTACTCATAGCAGCGATGCAATAACGGAATCCAAATCCTTTAGATACAACATATTGGTACCATCGCTCAACGCTTTTTCGGGATTGGGATGTACCTCAAAGAAGTATCCTGTGGCACCAAAGGCCTTGGCTGCCAAAGCCATGGCGGGAACGAACTCGCGATTACCGCCGGTCTTACCACCGGCTGCTCCGGGACGCTGTACTGAGTGGGTACAGTCCATTATGACTCGTGGCGTAAAGCGTGCCATATCGGGTATGTTGCGAAAATCTACTACAAGATTGTTATATCCATAGATATTACCACGTTCGGTAAGCCATATATCAGAAGCTCCGGCCTCCCTTGCTTTCTCCACGGGAAACTGCATATCGAGTCCTGAAAGAAATTGTGCTTTCTTAATATTCACCGTTTTACCGGTTTTGGCAGCTGCCAACAACAAATCGGTTTGCCTACACAAAAAGGCGGGTATTTGTAACACATCTACCACTTCTCCTACCGGAGCTGCTTGACAACTCTCGTGGATATCGGTCAGTAGACGAAGATTGTATTTATCTCGAATGTCGGCCAACATGCGCAACCCTTTCTCCATGCCCGGTCCACGATAGGAGGTAATAGAGGTACGGTTCGCTTTGTCGAACGATGATTTGAAGTATATATCGATTCCGTATTTGCTCTGCAGACGCACCAATTCCTCGGCTACCTCAGAAAGGATTTCTTCCGACTCTATGACGCATGGTCCTGCTATAAATATAGGTTTCATCTTTTGTATCCAGTTTTTGTTCTACAAAAGTAGTCAAAAAAGCACAATTGAGCAAACATTCATGGAGTATATTTACAAATAGAACCCACTATTTACAAGATAAAGCCGTAAACTATATAGATTTTGTAGGATTTTAAGAGCCGAAGCTACCATTCGGAAGATTTGTACGACTCAAGTTCCTGATTTGTGTACACATCCACGAGAGAGCCATCCACAGTGTAGGGACGTTTCGTGGAACGTCCTCAAA
>CAYSOK010000116.1:0-5258 GCA_964432645.1 uncultured Bacteroidaceae bacterium
CGTATGAATCAACCCATATTAAAACTCGATGGAATCGGGATGCAGTACGATACGAAACGCGTACTCAAAGACGTAACCCTACAGGTAAACGCCAATGATTTTCTCGGTATAATCGGACCAAACGGCGGCGGAAAAACCACCCTCATGCGCATCATCCTCGGACTATTAACCCCCACCGAAGGAAACATCCACTTCTACCGCAACGGCGAAGAAGTCAAAAACCTACGCATGGGATACCTACCCCAATACAACCGAATAGACCGCTCCTTCCCCATCTCCGTACGCGAAGTAGTGCTCTCCGGACTCAACTGCGAAAAACACTGGTGGCAACGCTTCTCCAACGAACAAAAACAACATGTAGAAGCTGTCATTCAGCGCGTTGGCATGGACGGATGGCAAGACACACACATCGGCGCACTCAGCGGCGGTCAACTCCAACGCGTACTCCTGGGACGCGCCATCGTCTCCAATCCCGAACTCTTGATTCTCGACGAACCCAACACCTACCTAGACAAAAGTTTCGAAGCCCACCTCTATCGACTCCTCGAAGAAATCAACCGCGAATGCACCATCATTATGGTCAATCACGACATCGGCACCACCCTCCAAAACGTCACCTCCGTAGCCTGCGTCAACGGCACTCTCGACTACCATCCCAACAGCGAAGTCAGTGCCGAGTGGTTGGAGCGCCATTTCAACTGCCCCATCGAGTTGATAGGGCACGGAAACATCCCCCATCGCATCCTAAAATGTCACTGTCACGACGGAAAACCCGGCGGTGAAACCAAAAAATGGTGTTAAAAATGCATGAAAACTCCGCATCGCGCGCAATTAAAATGCAGAAATGTACATAAATAAAGAAAAATAATGTACTTTTGCATCTTGTATCGAAGAACATGGATATAATAAAACGATATAGTAACAATGAAACGGTTTAAGACAATAGACCTTTTGCTGGGGTGGATTACCTTTGCCATAGCAGCTTTTGTGTACTGTAGTACCATAGAGCCTACGGCAAGTTTCTGGGATTGCCCGGAATTCATAACCACCGCATTTAAACTGGAAGTGGGGCACCCGCCCGGCGCACCCTTCTTCATGTTGACGGGAAACCTCTTCTCCCAATTCGTGAGCGACCCGTCCGATGTTGCACGAATGGTGAACACCATGTCCGCACTTCTGAGTGCCGCATGTATCCTGTTCCTATTCTGGACTATTACCCACTTGGCGCGCAAACTCATCTGCGACAAAGGCGTGGTAACCACCACAGCACAGATAATCACCATAGAAGCGTGCGGATTGGTAGGTGCACTGGCATACACCTTTAGCGATACCTTCTGGTTTAGTGCCGTAGAGGGCGAAGTTTACGCCTACTCCAGCATGTTTACCGCCCTGGTATTCTGGCTGATACTGAAATGGGAAGACGCCGCCGACAGTCCCCACAGCGACCGTTGGCTCATCCTCATAGCATACCTCACCGGTCTCTCCATCGGTGTACACTTGTTGAACTTGCTGTGTATCCCCGCCATAGTGCTGGTGTACTACTACAAGAAGTGTCCCAACGCCAATCTCGTGGGTTCCCTCGTAGCATTGGTGGTAAGTATGGTGTTGGTAGCCGTTGTATTGTACGGCATCGTACCGGGTATTGTGAAGGTTGGCGGATGGTTTGAACTCTTGTTTGTCAATGAGTTAGGCTGCGGTTTCAACACCGGTTTGATCATCTACATTCTGCTTCTGGTGGCATGCGTCATCTGGGCAGTCTACGAGAGCTACGTGGTGAAGAGTCGCCTTCGCATGAACATCTCCTTCCTGTGCAGTATTGCCCTGCTGGGTATTCCGTTCTACGGATACGGCACCTCCTCTATTGTGCTGGGAGTCATCGTTTTGGTAGCCCTGTACGTGGTACTCAACCGCCGCAATGCTAAGGGCGTATCACTCGTGTCCCCCCGAGTCCTGAACACCACCCTGCTGTCTCTGCTCATGATTATGGTGGGATACTCCTCCTACGCCGTCATTGTCATTCGTTCTACCGCCAACACCCCGATGGATCAGAACTCCCCCGAAGACATCTTCACCCTGGGACAGTATCTGAACCGCGAGCAGTACGGTAGTCGCCCCCTGTTCTACGGTCAAGCATATACCTCACAAGTAGCTTTCGAACAGCAAGGTAACTATCTGGTACCCATCCAGACCAAAGGAAGTCCGGTCTATCAGCGCAAGGAGAAAGCCTCTCCCGACGAGCCCGATAGCTACGAACACATACGAGACAACGGAGAGTACGTCTACGCACAGAACATGCTCTTCCCCCGCATGTACAGCGATGCACATGCCGAACTCTACGAGAAATGGATGGGCGGAGTCACCGGTACACAAGTGCCCTACACCAATCTCAATGGCGAAACCACCATGGTGAAGATGCCAACGCAGTGGGAAAACCTACGTTTCTTCTTCTCCTACCAAGTAAACTTCATGTACTGGCGTTACTTCATGTGGAACTTTGCCGGTCGCCAAAACGACTATCAAGGCTACGGCGAGGTGGAACACGGAAACTGGATTACCGGTATCAAGTTCATAGACGATGCCCTCTTGGGTGTCGACACCGCAACGATGCCCGACAACATTTGGAGTGGCAACAAGGGACACAACGTATTCTACTGTCTGCCCCTCATCCTGGGTCTTCTCGGACTCTTCCGTCAGGCCTACGACAAGAACCCCAAGGGTGTACAGCAATTCTGGGTGGTATTCTTCCTCTTCTTCATGACAGGAATTGCCATTGTCCTCTATCTGAATCAGACCCCACAGCAACCGCGCGAACGAGACTATGCGTATGCAGGTTCCTTCTACGCCTTTGCCATCTGGATAGGTTTGGGTGTAGCAGCTGTTGCCGAAGGACTCAAGAAATTGAAACTCAACGACACACTGGCAGCCTCTCTGGCAGGTGTCATCTGTATATTGGTGCCCATCCAGATGGGCGGACAGACCTGGGACGACCACGACCGCAGCGGCAGATACACCTGTCGTGACTTCGGTCGCAACTACCTCATGACCCTGCCCGAGAACCAAGGTGCCGTCATCTTCACCAACGGAGACAACGATACCTTCCCCCTCTGGTACAACCAAGAGACCGAAGGCGAGCGCACCGATGCCCGCGTCTGCAACCTCTCTTACCTGCAGACCGACTGGTACATAGACCAGATGAAGCGTCCGGCATACGACTCACCCGCCCTCCCCATCCACTGGGATCGTCTGCACTATGTGAGCGGTACAAATGAATATGTACGCGTGCGTTCGGACGTGAAGGATATCATCCGTAGGTACTACGAGATGGATCCGGAGACCATGACCCGATTGATGGGCAAGGATCCGTTCGATGCGGAAAACGTCATGAATATTTGGCTTCTGGATCGTTACGACGGTTTGGAAGGAGACGATATAGAACTGTTGCAATACCTGAAGGCAGTCTTCTGTGGCGCTAGCATGGACAATCCGAGTGGAGTGGACACCCACATCATCCCGACCGACAGTCTGGTGATAACGGTAGATAAGGCAGCCGTTAAGAAGTCCGGCATGCTTATTCCGGGCGATAGCATCCCCGATAAGATGGTGATTTCTCTTCAGGGCAAGCGTGCCCTCACCAAGAGTGAGTTGATGATGATAGAGATGATTTCACAGTCCAACTGGAAGACACCTATCTATATGTCTATGACTGTAGGTTCCGACAACTGGATTAACTTGGGCGATTACTTCGTGAAGGAGGGTCTGGCATACCGCATCACTCCGTTTAAGAACGAAGACCAGGAGACAGCCATCGACACCGACAAGATGTACGACAACATCATGAACAAGTTCCGCTTCGGAGGTCTGGAGCAGAAGGGACTCTACATAGACGAAACGGTGATGCGTATGTGTTACACCCACCGTCGTGTCTTTGTGGAACTCATTGAGGGATTGCTTCGTGAAGGCAAGTTCGATAAGGCAAATAAGGCATTGGCGTACTGTGAGAAGGTGCTTCCCGACTACAATGTACCGCACGAGTACTGGGGAGGTTCACTCACCCTGGCCACAGCACATCTCTTGTTGAACCAGGAGAGCAAGGGTGTGGCGATATTGGATGAGTTGGCAGACAACTCGCTGAGTTACCTGCGCTTCTACTCCGCCATGTCCCCGAGCATGATGGCGACATCCAGCCGCGAGATCAATTCACATCTCTACGTACTGCGCAACATTCTGGAGGTTTATCCGGATACCCAAAAGGAGAAGAAGCAGAAGCTCTTGAACGAGGTTCAGAAGTATTTCTCCTATTACGGGGGTAAAATGGGTGTTTGATAAGAGGGTGGTATTGTGATAATAGAACAACCCGCCCGTTTCCTGCGGTGGCTCTATCCACACGCCTTGTGGCGACTGAACCGTCAAGAGAAGGTGGTGTATCTTACCTTCGATGACGGTCCTATCCCCGAGGCGACGCCGTGGATTTTGGAGACGCTGAGGAAGTACAATATCAAGGCGACCTTCTTCATGGTGGGCGATAATGTGCGGAAGCATCCGGAGGTGTTCGAGATGGTGAAGCGCGACGGTCACAGGTTGGGCAATCACACCTATCATCATATAGGGAGTGTGCGTCACCTGAGTAGGACTTATATCGCTGACATACAGAAGGCAAATGAACTGTTGCATACGGATTTGTTTCGTCCTCCTCACGGATGGATGTTGTGGCGTTCCTATCGTTTGTTGAAGCATCGTTACGGATACAGAGTGGTGATGTGGGATTTGGTGACGCGTGATTACAGTTGCCGTTTGACGGCGCAGGATGTATTGGAGAACGTGAAGCGTTATACGCGTCCGGGTTCCATCATCACGTTTCACGATTCCTTAAAGAGCATCGACAAACTCAAGGAGATTCTCCCCGAGGCTTTGGAGTGGATTGCTGCACAAGGTTACGAATTTCGTGTGATTGAATAGAGGATTATTCGTCGCGGACGATATATCCTTTCACTATAAAGGGACGCTTCGTAAGGCGCCCTCTAAACCCGGCACAAAGTGTGTTCCGTATGAATTTCTATATTCGTTGATGTTACCACTATTTTGGGATGCATCGAGGGTCGGGTTTTTGAGGACGCTTCACGAAGCGTCCCTACCGGGTGTATACTCGCTCGTGGATGGAAACGGTAAAAATACTCAAGTTTCGGATTTGTGTAAACAACAACGAAAGAGCCATCCACAGTGTAGGGACGTTTCGTGGAACGTCCTCAAAAAACCGGCAC
>CAYSOK010000117.1:0-5114 GCA_964432645.1 uncultured Bacteroidaceae bacterium
CCCTCGGAGCTACGCATGTCCGTTACCACCTGATAGAACCAACCGTCGTTGCCACGCAAGATATGCGGGTCGCGCACACCCTTCTTCAGAGAGATGGTATCCGATGCAATCACCGGTTTACCGTTGTTCAGCGGCGTATAGTTGAATCCGTCTGTACTAATGGCATAGCAAATCTGTTCCTCCTCCGGACGGTTACCGGTAAAGTAGGTAAACAGATAGGCCACCTTCTTGTCGTCACATTTCTTCTTTGCTTCTGCCGTTCCCGGAATGCCCAACATGGACACCAGCGCTACAGACGCAATTATACCTTTTGTTAGTAGGCTTTTCTTGTTCATATCGTTCGTTTTGTTTTTTAGTTTGTCCAAAATTACTACTTTTGTACGACACGGCAAGCATAATGTATGGAAAAATGTGCGAAATTAACGTTTTTTCTTTTTTAATTGCTGCGCCAATCTCTTTTGTACGGCTGCTTCCTCCGGTTTTCCCCATGCCAACAACGCCTCTCCCAACCAGTCGTGGGCACGTGCATTGCCGGGATTCAAGGAGGTGGCTCGGGTGAGGTCGCCTACGGCATCTTCTACAAATCCTCGCAACAAGCGGTTGCGTCCCCGGTTCAATAATGCTTTGGCATTCAACGGACTTATCTCTACGGCACGATTGAAGTACTCCGTAGCCTCCTCAATACGTTTATCGTTCTGTAGCGTGACGCCCTTACGGATGTAGGCATCCACACATTCGGGATTCAGCGTGATAGCCTTATCGTAGTTGGCCAGAGCCGCCTTCACGTTGTGAGCTTGCGTGATGCATTCGTTGCCCAATCGTACATACTCCTCGGCATATTTCTTGGTCGTTTCCAGATGCTTGCGCAACTCCTCCTGTGCCCGGTTGCGCTCCTGAATGGCCTTCTCTCGTTCCGCCTTCAGCTCCTTCATACGTTGCAACTTCATCCGGATGAAGCGTTTGGCATAAGGTTTCTCCACCTCATAACGTGCATGAATCGCCTTAAAAAACTTCTCTACACACTCCTCGAAATCCATCCGGTCATAAGCCTTTATGCACTCCTCATAGAAGATGTCCGCCTGTGCCTGTTCCATGGCACGACGTACCGCTTCGGCATCGTTGAACCCTTTGGCAAACTTCACGATGTCCGGTTTTACGAAGATGTCCGAACGACGGATGGACTGTTCCAATTCAATCCCCTCCAACGAACGGCAGCGGCTCAGTGCCACATAGGCTTGTCCTCCGGCAAACACCCCACCCGTAAAATCTATCTTCACTTGGTTGAAGGTAAGTCCCTGACTCTTATGTATGGTAATCGCCCACGCCAGTCGTATAGGGAACTGCGTATAGGTGCCCAATTCCTCCTCTTCAATCTTCTTCTCCTCCTCGTTGAAAGTATAGCGCATGTTGCTCCATTTCTCCTGCTCCACATCTATATACTTCCCCTCATCGGTCACAATATAGATGTGTTCACGGTTCGAATCAAATCCCTGTATGACCCCTAAGGTACCGTTCACGAAACGACGGTTGATATCGTTCTTGATGAACATCACCTGTGCCCCCTCCTTCAACTCCAACTCCATGGGCGTGGGCAGGGAACTCTCCGGGAAGTCGCCCGAAATCTTTCCGTGGAAGACATACAACTCATCCTTCAGCGCATCCAGATGTTGCTTGTTGATGAAATCCACATTGCTACGTCGGGTAGCCAACGTCACCCGCAGGTCGAGCGATCCCTCCGTCACCTCCGGTTTCTCCTCCTCCTCAATCGGCGAAGAGGGTTTCACCTGCGTGTTCAACAATTGCAGTTGAGGCGCCGTCACCGTGTTGTTGCGAATGGCATCGAGCACACCCACAAACACCGGATCCTTCTGTCGATATACCTTGGTCAACTCGATGGAAACCAGTTCCATCTCCTTAAATACATTCGCCGAGAAAAAATAGGGAGTGGGGTAGTGGCGCAGCAACATCTCCCGGTCGCTGTTGTTCACGACCGGTTCCAATTGATAGATATCGCCCACCAACAACAACTGCTTGCCGCCAAACGGCACACGCATGTTGTGAGAATACACTCGCAACACCTTATCTATAAAGTCTATGATATCCGCCCGCACCATAGACACCTCGTCTATGATAATCAGCTCCACCGCGTTCAGTATCTTCTGCTGCACCGCGTTGTACTTGAGAAACGACTTCAGGTTACGCACCGTAAACCTACTATCGTCCGGCAACAGCGGATAAAAGGGGAGTTTGAAGAAGCTATGCAGTGTGCTGCCCCCGGCATTGATGGCTGCAATACCCGTAGGCGCCAGCACCACAAACTTCTTCTTGACATGTTCGCACACATATTTTAAAAAGGTAGACTTACCCGTACCCGCCTTTCCCGTAAGGAAAAGCGAATTGTGTGTGTACTGCACCAGACGCAATGCCTTCTGGAACTCCTCACTGCTCGTGTCTATCGAACTTCCCGTAGCCACTCGTCCCGTATTATTGTTCCTCGCCCGTCTCCTCCGTCGTAGCCGCCGGTTCCGTAGCTTCTACAGGCACGGCAGCATCATCGAGAGAGAGCGATAGTGAATCGCCGTCCAGTTCCACACTGTCCACACGTTGTATGTATTCTCCCACACACTTGTAAGCACTCGCCGGAATATCCTCACGCACCGGAGCAAATTTTCCCTGATACTTCTCGCTCAGAGAACGGTCGTTCAGAACCTTCTCATAGAACAATCCGCAGATGGGCAACGCCGTACGGCTACCCTGTCCCAATTGTCCCGTGCGGAAGTGGATGCAACGGTATTCACCGCCCACCCAGGCACCAACCACCAGTTTCGGAGATACCCCCACGAACCAGGCGTCGGAGTGCGCATTGGAAGTTCCCGTCTTACCGCCGAAGTCGGTTGTACGTGTCCAGTTGCCCACATATCGACGCAGCGACTGTGACGTACCTCCCGGTTCCGTCAATCCACCCTTCAACATCTCCTGCATGAAGAAGGCCGAACGATATGGAATCGCCACCTTCTTATCGGGTTTCGCCTCATAGATAATATTGCCGTCGCGGTCCTCTATACGAGTAATCATGCGGTAAGGTTCCGCATAACCGTCGTCCGCCACGCAGCAATAGGCGTTCACCAACTCCGCCAACTGCACATCCGATGCTCCAAGAGAGAGCGACGGGACGTTGTCCAGCGGAGATTCTATACCCATATTGTGTGCCGTGTTGATGATGTTGGGGATGCCCACTTCGAGTCCCACCTTCACCGCAACACTGTTGACACTCTGTGCAAAGGCCGACTTGAGATACATGTTGGCACCCGTGAAGTAACCGTTGGCGTTGTGGGGTGCCCACATCTTCTCCTCACCGCTCTTGGGGTCGTGTACCTTCATGCCTACGTAGGAGTCCACTCTGCGGTCGCTCGGTACCATACCTTGGTTCATCGCCTCGGTGTAAACAAAGAGTTTGAAGGTGGAACCCGGTTGACGCATGGCGGTCACCTTATCGTACTTCCAAGAATCAAAATCGATGTCGCCCACCCAAGCACGCACATAGCGAGTATCCGGTTCTATAGCAATCATACTACAATGCATGAAGTGCACCATGTATCGGATGGAGTCCATGGTACTCATCTCCCGCTGCACCTTGCCTTTGTAGGAGAACAACTTCACGGTGTGCGGTTGGTTCAAGTAGTACTGTATGGAGTCGTTGTTGCCGTCGTATTTCTGCTGCAACCACTTGTAATATTCCGTCTTCTTTGCCAGATTCTCAATGAAGTTGGGAATCTCGTGATGCTGCTCATCCTGCCACGGATTGGTGTTGCCCCAGTGGTTGTCGAAGTTGCGTTGTACCACCTCCATCTGCTCCAAGGCAGCCTCCTCGGCATACTGCTGCATGCGGGTGTTTAGAGTGGTGTATATCTTCAGACCGTCGGCAAAGAGGTCCGGCTTATAAGAGAGTTCGCCACGTTCATAGAGTCTGTCCAGATAGTCCACCAACGCATTGCGGAAGTAGGGAGCGATGCCATCGTAGTTGCTCTCCTGAGCCGCATGACTCACCTCCATGGCAATCGCCTTGATGGAGTCCAGTTGCGCCTGCGTAGCCACCTTGCCGTCTATCTTTATATCCCCCTTGGCAAACATATTGTCCAGCACCACGTTGCGACGCTCGGTACTGTTCTTCGGATTCAATTTAGGGTTGTAGGTAGAGGTAGCCTTGAGCAATCCCACCAGCGTACAAGCCTGTTCGTAGGTCAACTTATCCGGCGTGGTATCGAAGTACGTCTTGCACGCCGTCTTAATGCCGAACGCATTGCTACCGAAGTCCACCGTATTGAAGTACATGGTGAGAATATCCTCCTTGCTGAAGCGATACTCCAGTTTCAGTGCCACAATCCATTCCTTGGCCTTAATGATGGCCAACTTCACCACCGGAACCTTGCCCAATAACCCGGTAGAATATTCCGTACGTGTACGGAACATATTCTTAGCCAACTGCTGCGTGATGGTACTGGCACCGCGCGCTCTACCGCGCGCCATATCCTTGACCGCCGCAAACAATCCTTGTATGTCTATACCGAAGTGCTGATAGAAACGCTCATCCTCCGTGTCGATAAGCGCACGAACGATGATAGGAGAAATCTCCTCATACTCCACCGGCGTACGATTCTCGTTGAAGAACTTACCTATCTGCTTTCCGTCATCGCTATAGATGATAGAAGCCTCGCTCACCACCGGATGGCTGATGTCGCTGAATCCCGGAGACTTACCGAACAATCCCAAGAAGTTTATATCCACCGCACCCAGCAGCAGAGCAATGCTCACCAGAAAGGTGAGAAATCCCACCGCCAACTTGCGATACCATTTCTTACCCCTGTAGAGTCCGTTATACCACTTGTACGGTTTGTTGAGTAGACTCTTTACCTGTTTAAAATTCATCTTCTTCATGCCATCCATATCTTCGCTCTTGTATTACCTCTGCATATCGATATATGCCATTATCGCTTCCTCCTCATCGGGATGAAACCACTGTATCTCCGTATCTCTCCGAAACCATGTCATCTGTTTGCGGGAGTAGATGCGGCTGTTCTGCTGTATCTTCTCCCGGGCAAAGTCCAGTGTCCAGG
>CAYSOK010000118.1:0-5075 GCA_964432645.1 uncultured Bacteroidaceae bacterium
CGGCTTTTTTGAGGACGTTCCACGAAACGTCCCTACACTGTGGATGGCTCTATTTATACAAATCCGAAACTAGAGGTCTTTTATTCCCAGTAAAGAATCTGTTTGTTAATATTCCACTTATGATCCTTCGGGAAATCATCCCCCTCCCAAGCCTTCTTAGAAGTCCACTTTTCGGGAGCATCCGTCCAGAAAGCATCATCCGCAGGAAGTCCCAACGGCATGAACGCCAGAGAAGTCATGTAAAGACTACCATTGTTGGTATACCAATCAGCAGTATTGGGATGACTACCCACAAAACCAATCGTCAAATAACCATCAGAAGTGAAATTGGTTTGACCCTTTCCATCAAACATACGCTTCATGACCGCTGTCAATCCCGCTCTTACCTGTCCATTGTGCAACTCAGACGGCAAATTCTTCTGCCAAGCCAACATAGCCAACGGCTGCATCACCGCCAAACGATAGGGGATGGAACGACCCACTACCGGGAAAGTACCCTCGGGAGAGATGAAACGCTCCAAAATCACACCATACTTCTGCATACGCTTCAAGACATTAGCATAACGTTTCTGCACACCGTTCTCGCTACCGTTAGAACGACAAATCCAGGAATCATTCGGATACTTCTCCTTAATCATCTGCAAACACTCCAAATACATCGGCTGGATGACATAGGAATTGTAATAGTCGAAGGCAAAAGCAGCACCATCACTATACCAACCGTCACCCACATACCATTCTTCCACCTTATTCATAGCCATGTGAATGCGATACTGATCGTAATCGGCACCCACCTTCATGAGGAAACTCTCCTCCATGGCACAGAAAAGCAACCAGTTGGTGGTGCAAGGGTCATAACGTCGCAAACCCTGCAACTCCTTGATATAGCGCTGCTTCGTCACACTGTCAAGAGGCACCCACAACGCATCGTATCCGCGCAAAAGGCTCTCCACCACATAGGCAGCATCCACCAGCGTCTGACCGCCGCTACGCCATCCCAGGTAGTCGGGAGACTCCGGGTCAACCGCATTGGCATAAGCCTTCAGAGCCCACTCACGCAACTGTTTACGCTGTTTCCCTTCAGCCGTATCATCATCCGGAAGGGTAAGCCACGGAGTAATACCGGCCATGAGTCGACCGAAACACTCCATGTAGGCCACCTTCTTGTCACGGTTGTCCCATGTGGGGCTAAGTTCCAGCTTCATGTTCTTCTGCAACGTTCCGTTGGCCATGTTCTCAAGCACGGGAGCAGCCATGGTATAAGCCAACTTAGCCCAATACGCACGATCTTGTGCCCCGGTAGTTTCCTCACTCGTTTTGGTACGCTTAGCCTGTACACTCAACGAAGGTGTCAGTAGACACAACAAGAGGGTAAAAAACAATATTCTTTTCATCTATATGAATTTTGTTGGTTAACAATCATCGACAAAATTAAGAAAAAAAGATGACTTCTACAAGATTTTTACTACGTAAAAGGATTTTTTTTGTATATTTGCAGGGATTTCAACGACGTAAACCAAAAAACATTACTTATATGAACAAGAAAACATTACTATGCTTTGTGGCACTCGTTTCTCTCTCTTCATGGGCAGACCCCATAGACCGAAACAGAGCTAAGGAGATAGCATCCAACTATTTGGCCATCCCCGGAGCGGAACCACAATTGGTGGTTAGTTCCAACGGAGCCCGTCTGGTATCGGGCGTAAGCGAACAAAAATCACCCCTCTACATCTTCTCACGCGGAGAAAATGCCGGTTTCGTGATTGTCTCCGGTGACGACTGCCTGCCGGAAGTGTTGGGATACACGGAGTCCGGCAACTTCGTCGAGAGCGAGATGCCTCCGGCACTGATAGAGTGGCTCAACGGATATGCCACCTTAATCCAACAAGCACAGGAGGCAGGAGCACCATCACGAACACTCACACGCTCCAATGCGGCACGTGTAAGTTCCTCCTGGACAGACATTTCACCGCTTGTCCCCACGCATTGGCATCAGAGTAGCCCCTACAACGATGCTTGTCCGCGTCGCGCAAGCGATCCAAATTCGCGTTGCGCGACAGGATGTGTAGCAACAGCGGCAGCACAGGTATTATATTATTGGCGCAAAGATTGCAATCGATACTCTCAACGTGATACTCCGTCATACAAGTTTGAATACACCGGTTGTGACATGGAAAACACGGAAAACGTAAAAATCACCAAGGGCACCCCATTCCTATGGGAATTAATGAAGGAAAGTTACAGCGGAAGTGAATCTGCAGAGTACAAAAATGCTGTCGCAGTGCTAGTTGCGTGCGTAGGCATGACCAATTATTTGGGCTACGGATCTTCTACTGCCGGACAGACCGGTGACTTGGTAGGAACCTTTAGCAGTCAGTTTGGATTGACCGCAAAATCCACGGGAAAAGGAAGCGATTTGAGTACATGGGAGAGCACCATCTACAACGAACTTCTTAACAAACGCCCCATCGTCTACTCCGGTGTGAGTGAGACCTCCGGTGGTCATGCCGTGGTGTTGGACGGATACCGAGCTTCCGGCACCGCGCATTTCCACTTCAACTTCGGTTGGGGCGGTCAAGGCGACGGCTATTACACCGTGGACGATGAAACCGGCATGAACGGATTTAACTCCAGTCAGACGATGGTGTATCAGATACAACCCAGCAAGAACAATCTCTCGGCATATCTCCTGGACGATGATTTCTACACAGGAGCCAGCAATAAGATTCGTGTGAAGGTAACAAACAACGGTACACTGGATTATGATGGCGGTTTCATGCTCTATGCTTCTGCTACTTCAGAAATGGGAACTGCCCGAGGAACTCTGGAGGATGTTGTTCCGGAAGGAGAAAGTCGCATACTTACCTTTGAGTATAATCCTGCCTTAGAGAAGGAATATCGCATACAAATTCGTGATTCTAAAGGGAATATCCTTATTTCCGATAAACGCACAGCGGTAGAAAACAAACCGAATCTGTCGGTTTCCACCTGTACATTCCAGGCCTCTTCCGACACGGAAACGGAAGCGGGCATTACCTATCCTTTGGTCTACAACAATCAGGTCACGGTGCGAGCAACCGTCCGCAACAACGGCACGGCTCCTTGTACACCAACCTTCAAGTTTGAACTCTTGCAATATAGCAAGAAAACGGGCGAACTCATTAAGAAACAGACAGGAAGCCTGACGAAGACCTATGATTTTGAACCCGACAAGGAGACCGTTGTAGAGTACACCTTTAAGAGCTTAAAGGACACCATCAACTATGCCGTTCGCGTACAGCCGAACTATATGGTAAGCACCAAGACGTATAGTTTTGAGATGCAAGACACCAACTACATCTACTTCCGTGCTCCCGGTAAAGACCTGGAAGTGAGTGGTGTAGAAAACGGTACAGCAACCTTCTCCGGACACTGGGATGCAACCCTCTTTACCACCTCCATGTCGAAGCTAAGCGATGTGAACAACGTAGACCTCACAGCCGTGAGTGGAGTAGGGGAAGTGCCTACACTCGCCACATCCCCCAACCTCTTAATCTGGTGCGACGGTAAGAGCGAAGCATCCGGTAACAATGTGATTAAGAACGGAGTATGCAACCTTTTGTCTCTCACAAAAGGATACGATTTCAGTCCTAAAGAAGCATTTACCGCAAAGACAGCCATCTTCCATCACGCCCTGGACAGCGCAGGAATTTACTCAACCCTCGTGTTGCCCTTCGACGCGAACACCCCGTCACACCTCACGGCACGTCGCATAGAGACACACACCACAAACGCCCTGAAAACGGCCACAGTGGTAAGTGAGTTGAAGGCAAATACACCTTATATATATATAACAGATACTCGCGATGCCGAAGACACACAGATTTATGCACACCAAGTATCTATAGCCGCCACACCCGGCGACCCGGACACCGCATGCGATACCATCATGAAGGGAACATGGACACGCACCACAACCCCAACGGATCGATGCTTCCTGCTCGATGACCAGGAGACTCAACACTTTACGAAAGTAGATCAAGGTACGGAAGTTCCAGCCCTTACGGCATACATACAGAACGATGCCACCACACTGAAAACCATCAACTTCAGTATCAACACATACGATAAGTACACGAAGCAGTTGGCAGCAGCCGTTGCCGAAGGATACGATGCCCTCACGCAGTATTATTCGATGCGAGGCACAGAAAGTTACATGAAATTAGATTCCGTAGTAACAAACGGAGATTCCATCGTTAAGGCGTTCAATGAGAGTTCATCATCCACCTCACGCAGTCTGACAAAATCCATCACATCGTACATAGCAGAACTCTCCGCACAGTACACCGGAGAGTGGGATGGAACCGACAACCCATGGGGCGAAGAAGTGACCACTCGTTATATTCTGAACCCATCCTTCGAGAGCGGAAGTGCTTCAAATATAACCGGATGGACAAAACATCCTGAAGTAAACGGTGCCATCAGTTCCAACTCCTCAGCAGCCTACTTCACGGTAGGTGTCGACGGTGAAAAATTGTTCTACGCCAAGAACAGCATAGAGGGCGAAGCCATCCTCTCTCAATCTCTGCCTTTGCCCACCGGAAGATACCGTTTGAGCGCAAAGGTCAACACCGAAGAGGGTAGTACCGTAACGGTTACACTCGGAGATGTTTCCGTCACCGTGAACGCCAGTGACCTGGGCGAGCACTATTTTGCCGATGCCGTGATAGAAGAGTTCGACCAAGAAGAGGACACAGAAGTAACACTCTCGTTCAAGACATCCGACGGTCAATGGTTGCGTGCAGACGATGTACGATTGTACCGTTTGGTAGGCAACGACAAGACCGCCATAATCTTGGGAGACGCCAACGGAGACGGCAAAGTTTCCGTAGAAGACATCACGGTAGTTGCCGCTTATCTCATGGACAATTCCGCCAACACCATCGATTTGAATGCAGCGGATGCCAATAAGGACGGTATCATCAGTGTAGCGGATATAACCACCATCGCCGCCATAATTCTCGGCGGAGAGTAAAGACCATCCACGAGCGGTTATCCACACTCTGGATGACCGCTCGCCAATCGGATGGTAAACA